>JALYZW010000152.1 GCA_030945725.1 Verrucomicrobiota bacterium
CGCCGTACGCCGCGGCAAGCAATCGAAGCACCGCGCCGTTCTCGCCCTTCGGTAATTCGAGCGCCTTTTGCGCGAGCTGCAGCGCACGATCGCCGTCCCGCACCGACGCGTCAGGCGACGTCGCGAGTAGCCAGCCTAGGCTGTACAGACTCCATACCGCGCGCGGCTCCAGTTCGACCGCTTCCTCATAGTGAGCGCGCGCGGCGACATCTGCGTGGTCCGCACGCAACGCATCGCCGAGATGACCGTGCGCCGCCGCATCGTTCGGCCGCAAAGCGAGCGTCTTTTCGAAACAGGCGATCGCGCGCTGCGGTTGGTGTTGCTGCCCGAGAATCACGCCGAGATTGTACCAGCCGTCGGCGTAATCGGGACGCAGTTCCACCGCCTTGCGGTAATGTTCAATCGCCTCTTCGGTTTCCCCTTTCGCCACCAACGCATTGCCGAGATTGTTCTCTGCGAGTGCGCCCGTGAGATCGTAGCGCGCCTGACCCCGCCGGCTTTGAACGGCCACCGCGTTCCGGTAGTGACTGATCGCATCGTCAATGCGGCCGTCATGTTCCAGCAGAATTCCGAGATTGTTTTCGGCCACCTCATTGTCACGGGTCACCTCCGCCGTGTGGATCCACAAAGTCCGGCTGTCACGCCAGAATCCAATCTGGACCCACGCCATGGAACTCATCGCGACAAGGTACGCCGCCGCGGCCGCGATCATCACAAGACGCGGCAAACGCCAGCGATGCACCGCGTTCCTCACCGCCCAGGAGATCGCGATGAAAATCCCGATGTGCGGCAAATAGGTGTACCGATCCGCCCGCGCCTGCATTCCTGCCTGCACCACGCCGATGACCGGGACGAGCATGATGAGGTACCAAAGCCATCCGGTGAGCAGCCACGGTTGAGGCCTGCGATACCGATAGCCGAGAGCGCTAATGGTTACGAGCACGGCGGCCGCGCTAAGAACCTCGAACCGGGAAAGCGATCCTGCGGGATGCGGATAAAACGGCGCGAGGTTTACCGGCCAAACGATCTGACCAAGATAAATCACGACGCTCACGATCGCGTTCTCGATCCGCAATGCGACGGGCAACGACTCCATCGAGCCGGTAGCGCCATGCTGTGCAATAAGCGTCGCGCCGCAGGAAAGAATCGAAAGGACGAAGAGTGGCCATTTTTCGATGACAAGATCGCGCCAGCTCTCGTGCGGTAGCGCGGATGAGCGTTTTGCACTCTTTCGCCGTTCTGCGGTCCGCGGTCCGACCCGATCAAACGGCCACCGGTCAAGCAAGAGTAGAACGAAAGGAGTCGTGACCAACATCGGTTTGCACAAGAGCCCGGCAGCGAAAAAGCCGATGACGGTGAAGTAGCGACCGCGACTCCTCGGTGCTAGCAGGTTTTGGCTCGCAATTTTTGGTCGAGGCGCTGCTTCCCCGCGGCGGGCGCCACTGCCGCCGAGCCGCAAGCCAAGCACGTCTCCGTGCACGTAGCGGGTGTAGGCGGAAAGCGTGAGCATGAAAAAAAGCCCGCTCAGCACGTCTTTTCTTTCCGCGATCCAAGCGACGGATTCGACACGCAGCGGATGAAGCGCGAAGGCCGCCGCGACGAAAGCAGCTGGCCAGAGGCGCCCGGTCATTTGGCGCAACGCAAAAAAAAGCAGTGCCGCGACCGCACTATGCAGCAAAACATTGACCGCGTGATGGCCGCCAGGTTCTAGGCCGAAGAGCTGGCAATCGAGCATGTGCGAAATCGTGGTCAGCGGATGCCAGTTTCGCGCGTGGCTCTGCGTAAAGGCGGCGAGGAGGCCCGCCGCGGTCAGTCCGCGGGTGACAAGCGGATTGGCGTAGACGTAGACTTCGTCGTCAAAGTTCACGAACTGATAGGTCACCGTCCGCCCAAACAGGAGCCACACCGCCCCGACGAGAAACGCGCAAGTGGCCCAGCTGGTCCAGGAGTTCTTGGGTTCGCCCGCGTGGACGGATTTCCGCATTGGTAAGGCTGGATGCTCCCCCCGGCGCACCGGCGTTCGATTCTAGCCGCGGGAAGCGCTTCTGCAAAAGCAAACGGCCGGGCCCGTGTCCGGACCCGGCCGCTGTAAGTTACCGTCTGACTAGATTAGAAGCGCTTCTTGAGCGAGACGTAATAGAAGCGGCCCTGGACACTCGAGCTGGTTTCGTCGTAACCGTTCTCGAACGACGAGGCGACGAACGGAGGATCGGTGTCGAAGATGTTGTTCATCCCGAGAGTGACCGTGGTGCCGTTCAGCCAGGCTCTCCATCCGCACGGATTGTATTCCGCGGTGGAAACCGGCATGACGTTCTTATCCTTGCCGTCTTTCGAACGGACGTTCTTTCCGCCGTCCTTCGCCATCCCAGCAACCGGCTGCTCGACTGGAGCGGCGAGGTTGAACGTGTAAGATACGAGCGCGTCAAACGTGAGATACTCACGCACCTTCGCGTTGCCGCTTGGCGTGTCAATGCGGAAGCCCTGGTCGTCTCTGTACTGACCTTGGTAGTGCGCAGTGATACCCGTATCGAGACTGCCCAAGTCATAATACAGACTGGCATAGCCTCTCCAGTGAGTCAGGTTACCGAACGTCAGATACTGTCCTGCAATGTTGGTTTCCTTGCCGCCCGGCGTGTTCGCAAATTCGAACCGCGAGAGATAAGTGGCGTTCGCCGTTGCAGTGACGGTCCCGAAGTTACCATGACCGAAGATCGAGGTGTCGAGCTGATAGATCGCCTCGAAGTCATAGCCTTCGGTGATCTGCCGACCGAGGTTGAACGTTTGGTTGTTGATCTGGACCAATTCTCCGCCCGGGAATTGCGTCGTTGGAGCAGCACGGATGACGTTGCTCGCAAATTGGCTAGGGTTGGCGAAGTTCATATTGATGATGTCCTGGGTGCCAAAAGGCGAGACCAGGTTGCGCTCATCAAGGTGATAGAAGTCAGCCGCAAGGGTGAGCCCTTTGACGAACTTCGGGGTGTAGATCGCACCATACGTGTACTCGTAGGCTTTCTCAGGCGCGAGGTTTGCGTTACCACCGACCAAAGAGCGGACCTGGAAGGCTCCCGCCGCGCGGTTAGCTGGATCGCGAACCTGCGGGAAGGTTTCCGCACCCGACGTGCTAAGCTCGTTCAGGAAAGGGGCGTGAAACGCTTCACTGTAAGTGCCGCGCAATGTAAGGCTCGAGTCGATTGGCTGGTAACGCAGCGAGATTTTCGGCGTCTCGGTATCTCCGAAATCGCTGAAGTATTCGTAGCGCTCGGCCGCGTCGAGTTCCAGGCTGTAGGCGCCGGGAAAATTCCAGCTCGGGCTGGTGATCGGGATGCGAATTTCGCCGTAGGCCGACCAGACATCGCGTGTGCCTCTGGAGGCCTGGAGATCCGTCGAACCGATCGTGTTGAACGTAGTGTTCAACGAATCGGGCTGATCCTTGTAGGTCTCTTTCCGGTGTTCGACGCCCAGCGCAGCCGAAATCGGTCCAGCCGGGAGGTTGAACAGGTCACCGTAGAGCTTGAAATCTTCCAGATACAGCTCGTTCTGCGAGGAATGGTGCAAGGTCACGAAGACGCGATCCTTCGCTGCCTGGGTCTGAACGTTCAGGCCGAAGGGGTTGAACGCCGTTGCCGGGTTTGTATCGAACAGCGCCTCACGGAGACCTGGTTTACTGATTGCGCCGCCAAAGATGTCTTCATTGAAGTTACGATCCCAGCGGAAGCTGGTCTCATAGCCCCATGTCTTGAAGAAATCGCCGAACTCACCGAGCTGACCACGGAAACCAATGTTGAAGAGGTCGTCGTAGTTCGTGTTCTTCGAGGTGCGAGGTCCGAATTCAAGACCGCGATAGAAGACGCCCGTCGTGACCGGTACTCCAGCGAAGGAGCCTGCGGCTGTTCCGAGAGTCGCGTTCGCGAGCGTGAACGGATTGAACGCATTCTGCAGCGGTACACTGATGCCTGAGCTGCTGAATGGGGTGCCGGTCGCACTGCGGAAGAAAGGATCGGGCGTGAACGGCGCCGGCGCGAGCGCGGCGTCGAAGAAGGTGCGGCTGACGCGAAAGTCAGCGAACACGGTCAGGTATTTGTCGCAGAGATCGCGAACCACCGAGCCATAGTAATACTGGCGGTCAGCGGCTGGGATCGCAGGAGTAAGAGCCGCGAAGTTGAACCCGTAGCGGTTCGAGCGGTTATCAACCTGGCCCGGCACCTTAGCAACGCCGAAGAGCTGGTTGTCAGCACTCGTTCCGCGGGGTTGGTACTGAGGATCCGTCTGCGGCCGCGGGAAGGAAGCCGGGTCAGGGGTATTCGGGCCAAAGGCGGAGGTGCCTGAGCCAGGAATAAACACGCGGTTCTGGACGCGGCCAGCGAAGTTACCGGAACGGAGATCAGCGCCACCGAAGTTACGCTTGAAAGCGTTCGACGAGATGTCGCGGTCGCGGCTGTAGATCGCAGCGCGATCGTAAGCCTGGGCGAAGACGACGATGTCCGTCTTGTCGTCGCCCGTTCCCGCGAGGAGGTAACCTTCGCGGGTCGTCTGATCGTTCGAAGCGCCGAGATTCGAGTTGCCATAGTAGGCTTCGACTTCGAGACCGCGGAATTTGTGCTTCATGAAAACGTTGAACACGCCGGCCACGGCGTCAGCGCCGTAGATGGCGGAAGCGCCGTCTTTCAGGATGTCGATGTGATCAACGAGGCCCAGCGGGATCGTGTTGATGTCGACCGATTGACCGCCCAAGCTCGATCCGTTCAAACGGGGAATGATACGCCGGCCGTCGATCAGCACGAGGGTTTCTTTTGCCCCGAGGCCACGCAGGTTAATTTCAACGCGTCCATCACCGCCGTTGGCAATGTTTTCATTGATGGCGCCTCCAGTCGCGGCCGGAAGTTTCTGCTGGAGATCGGTCGTCGTGCTGACGCCGAGCTTCAGGATGTCTTCGGCACGATAGGTGTCGACCGGGTTCGGTCCGACTTCTTCAGCCGTTGGGATGTTCGAACCCGTCACGATGACGCGCTCGGTTTCGGCAGTGCTATTGGCAGCGCCGGTGGCGCCGACGTTGTTTTGGGTTGGCTGTCCGACGCCGCTGGCAGCGGGCGCGGGAGATGGGTCTTGAGCGTAAGCGCTCGCGGCGACAAGCGAGAGTCCGACGCCTGCTACGAGAGCGAGGCGAAAGGATCCGAGCTTATTAAGCACGTGTCTGATCATTAGTTTCTCCATTGGTTTGGTTAGGTTTGGCGGTGAGGTTTACTGGGCAGCAATAGGGGTGACAAGGTTTTTTTTCACTTTTCTCAAAATATTTTGAACGGGCGATCCAGCGGGGATGTCACTGGACTTCCCCGGAACCGCTTCGAAAACCTCTCTTTGAGCGCAATTCGATCAAAATCGGCGGACGAACGCAAGCGTAATATCGCGAGGATAATCCCGGCGATCGCAACGTAGGCGACACTCTGTCGAGGTTGCGCAACCGGTCGTTAGACTCGACGGGCTCTCGCGATCGCAGCGAGTTCGGTCACCAACCTTCAGCGCTCCGACGAAGAGCGGAGGAGCACCGATCACGACCAGGTCGATCAGCCAGTACCAGAGAAGCGAGGCGAGACTTGCTGTCGGATTTCTGGCGGACCAATGCCGCCGTCGCGATGGGAAACGATTCCTTTTTCGCACGACGCGCACGCCACTCGTTAGGCCGCCGGTTCGACTGCGACGCGGCGCACGATGCAGCGCCGGCGCCTCACTCGTTAGGCCGCCGGGCCGCCGTCCACCGAACACGGTCGTGATCTTGCCGCACCGCCGCGCGCGAAAAGCGGGCAGGGCTTGGTGCCGGCAACACTTCTGCAGCAGAACTCACCTGATCCGTCCGTTGCGGCGTAGACTCCCGCAGCGTATTGGCCTGTTAACGGACAATGTTCACGGGACTGATCGAAGAACTCGGACACATCGCCGGCCTCGGTGCGGCGCCGGATGGGAGCATACAACTGCGGGTTGCGGCGCCGATCGTTTCCGCCGGGACCGCCATCGGCGACAGCATTGCGGTCAACGGCTGCTGCCTCACCGTGAGCGCGGCCCGCGGAGACGAGCTCACCTTCGACCTGCTGGGCGAGACGCTCCAGCGCACAAACCTTGGTCGGCTCGCGGAAAAAAATCCGCTGAATCTCGAGCGCGCACTGGCGGCGGACGGACGGCTCGGCGGCCATTTCGTGCAAGGCCATATTGACGCCACGTCGCGCATCATTTCGCTGGACGCGACCGGTGCTGATTACCGGCTGGAAGTCGAACTGCCTCGGCCATACGCGCAGTACGTCGTATTGAAAGGCTCGATCGCGATCAATGGCATCAGCCTGACCGTCGCCGAGGTGGCGGCTGACCGCTTTACTGCCTGGATTATCCCGCACACGAAACAGCACACCAATCTTCAATCCGCGCGCGCCGGCGACCTCTTGAACCTCGAGTTCGATCTTCTCGCGAAATATGTCGAACGGATGTTGAACCGCGAGCCGATCCGCGAGTGAGGCCAGGTCTCACCGTCGGCGTCATCTTCTCGCTGCGCGATCTCGGGCGCGCGGTTCGGATGCGGCGTCCACCCGATTTATTCGAGCTGCGGCTCGATGCGCTCGCGACGGCGCTTGATCGAGTGGAAGCGACCATCCCCAGTTTGCGCGCGCCATTGATCGTGACTGCCCGCGATCCGCGGGAAGGCGGAGCGAACGTCTTGTCTTTGCGAACGCGTCGCGCACTTCTCGAGCGCTTCCTTCCTTACGCGGCCTACGTCGATCTCGAGCTGCGGCTGACCGAAAGCTACCATGCGCTCCGGTTGGAAGCAGACCGGAAAAGCGTGAAGCAAATTCTTTCGTTCCATGATTTCCGCGGCACGCCGGCCCTCGCCGTTCTGTCCGGGAAAGCCGAAGACGCGATTCAGGATGAAGCGCACATTTTCAAAGTGGCCACGCTCGTCGATACGCAGACGCAGCTCGCGCGGTTGATAACCTTTTTCGATCACGCCGCACCTAGAATCCCGTTGGCTGCGATGGGCCTTGGCCCGCTCGGTCGACAATCCAGGATCGCACTGGTGCGCCGCGGCTCCGTCTTGAGCTACGCGCACCTCGGGGATCCTCAAATCGACGGACAGCTCTCGCTCGCCGAAGTTCGCGCCGCACTGCGCCGGCCATTGCGCGCAGAACTTTGAACTTTCAATCCCGAATCCCCTGCGCGCGATGCCGCGTATAGAATAGCGGCGCACCTGGCCGACCTTTGCATGGATCATTCCGTCTCCTTGCCCCACGAAATCCCGGTCATGCCGCTGCCCGGCGCGCTCCTCTTTCCGCACGCCCTCCTGCCGCTCTACATCTTCGAGCCGCGCTACCGCGCCATGCTCGAACACGCGCTGAAGGATCAGCGGATGTTTTGCGTCGCCCTCGTTAAACCGCCTCGGCCGAACTGGTCGGACGCCGACGATTTCTTTCACGTCGCGAGCGTCGGCCTGATCCGGGCCTGCGTCGGCCGCGGCGATGGCACCTCGAATCTGATCCTGCAGGGATTACAGCGGGTCAGATTCGTCGGGTTCAAGCAGGAAGCGCCATTCCCGATTGCGCAGATCGCGCCGCTGGAGTCGGAGAGCAGCGCACGGATCAAGGTCGACGCCCTCGCCGCCAAAGTGCTGGAAATCTATCGGCGCTTGAAGGAGGCCGGTCGGCCCTTTCCAGAAAAAGTGGACACCTATTTGTCCGATCTCGCGGACCCCGAAATGCTCGCGGATCTGATGGCATCCACCTTCATCACCGATCCTGCGCGTGGCCAGAAAGTGCTCGAGGAGCTGGTGGTCGAAGAGCGGCTCCGGCTTGTCATTCAATATCTCGGGGAGGAAACCGGCAACGCCGCCGCCTAACGAGCAGAAACCGGCGCCAGCCGCGCGTGTTCCTCCATCAGATAGCGGTCGGTCATGCCAGCAATGTAATCGCAAACCGTTCGGTGCAGCCCCTCGCTTTCGATCCGCTTCGCCGCCGCGTCGCCGAGCGACGTCGCGTCGCGCACGTACGCCTCAAAAACCGTCCGCAACATCCCGCTCGCGCGCTGATTCACCTCTGCGACTCGCGGGTGGTAGTAGACATTCTGGTAGAGAAATTTCCGCAGCTCGCGGTTCGCCTGCAACGATTCCTCGCTGTACGAAATGAGCGGCGCCGGCTGCCGGCGCGCATCGTCCGCGCTTGCGATGCCGGCGGCCTTGATTGCCTCCGCGCTGGTCACGATCACGTCCCTCACTTGCGCATCGATAATGTCGCGGATGATCAATTTGTGCAGTTCCGGCTCACGCGCATCGGGATAACGATCGACGACCGACGCCTGGCTGCGCCGCCACACCTCCGTCTCGCGCAGTTGCTCCGCGCTCAAAATCTCGAAGTCCACCGCGTCGTCCAGGTCGTGGCTGTAGTACGTGATCTCGTCCGCCAGATTAGCGATCTGCGCCTCGAGCGATGGACATTGATATTTCTCCCCGTCAGCCGCCGGCGGATCGTAGAAGGCCTGGTGCTTTTGCAATCCCTCGCGCACTTCGAAAGTAAGGTTTAATCCCGGGAAATCCGGGTAGGCCACCTCGAGCAATTCCACCACGCGCAGGCTTTGGCGGTTGTGCTCGAAGCCGCCGTTGCCGTGCATGCATTCCGCCAGCATCTCCTCGCCGGAATGTCCGAAGGGCGAATGCCCGAGGTCGTGCGCGAGCGCGATCGCTTCCGCGAGATCTTCATTCAGGCCCAGGGCGCGCGCGATCGTCCGGCTGATCGAAGCGACCTCGATCGAATGGGTCAGGCGCGTGCGGAGGTGATCGCCCGTTCCGTTCAGGAAAACCTGGGTCTTATATTCGAGCCGACGGAAGGCGCGGGAATGAATGATCCGCGCGCGGTCGCGTTGAAAACCAGTCCGGTAGGCGTGGCGCGGTTCCGGATATTTTCGTCCGCGAGAATCCCCGGATTTCTGCGCGCACGGCGCGAGCGTCGAACGCTCAATCCCTTCGAATTCCTCGCGCGTTCTCCAGCTCGCGGCCATGCGGCGATTATTCGCCGTCGGCGGACGTTGGCGAGTCGATACTTGGATTGGCGGAAAGCTGCCGCTGCAAATTTTCGCGCAAACGACGGGCGTCGCGGCGCACCATTAATGCATCGAACACGGCAATGAGGAGCGCGCAAAGTGTGACCCACGCGCAGGCCAGCCAGAAGACAATAAAGCGCGCCGGATGTTCCCTTGGATCGAGCACCGAAGTGAGGAACGTCGATCCGCCGATCATCATCACGAGCGCGAGCGAAACCACCGCGAACATCGCGGTGCGCCGCGTCTTTCGGTCCCGAACAATGCCGCGCGTGGCCTGCGCGATGAACGAGGCCGTCTCCAGCTCCTTGCCCGCGTCGTTCATTTCGTGGCCTGCGCCGGGCTCGCGATCGTGGTAAGTGCGCGCTCCAGCTGCGCGAAATCAATCGGCTTGGTCAGATGCGCGGCGAAGCCAGCTTCGCGCGAACGACGGAGGTCTTCGTCCATGCCGTACCCGCTCAGGGCGATGCCTTGCAGACCGTAGACGTTGCGCAGTTTCTCCATCAGATCGAACCCCGTGCCGTCCGGAAGCCCGATGTCGCTGATCAAGGCGTCAAACCGCACCGGCCCGGCCGCGGTCGCGAGCGCGCCTGCGACCGTCATGGATGTCGTGACGGAATGGCCCGCGCGCGTCAGCAGGCGTTCGAGGACCGCGAGGGTCGGCTCGTTATCTTCGACTAACAGGAGCCGCAACGGCTTCGCTGCCGTCGTCTCCGGAGGGCGCTCCACGGACCCGCCCTCCTCAAGCCGGCGCGGCTCATTCGAAATCGCCGCCAGCAGATTCTCGGCCGCCGGCAGCTCCACTCGAAACGTCGCGCCCGATCCCTGCCCCACGCTCGCCGCGTGGATCGCGCCGCCATGCAAATCGACGATCGCTCGCGAAATTGACAAGCCGAGACCAAGACCGCCAAAGCGGTGGTGGGCGCTCAACGATGCGGCCTGTTCGAAGGGGAGAAAAATTCGCTCCATCGACGCCTGATCAATGCCGATGCCGGTGTCGCTCACTTCGATCACCAATTGATCCTCGACGTCGTGCGACCGCACCGCGAGCCGGCCGGATTCCGGCGTGAACTTGACCGCGTTTTTGAGCACATTCCAGAAGACCTGCTGCAGGCGAGCGGGGTCCCCCGTGATCAGCGAACGGTGCGCGGCAAGATCGACCTCGACGGTCTGCCGCTTCCGCAGCGCTTCGCTCCGGACCATCTCGATCGCCAGCGCGACCAGTGAATGCGCATCGCACGACTCCACGCGAAGCGCGAGTTTGCCTTTCGCGATGCGGGTGAGGTCGAGCAGATCGTCGATCAAACGCGCCTCCAGCTCGATGTTGCGCTTCATCATGCTGAGTTGATCGCGCACATCGAGCGGCAGACGAGTTTCATCCCTCATGGTCGACAATGTCATCAGCACGGGCGTGAGCGGCGTGCGCAGCTCGTGGGAAAGCGCGGCCAGAAATTCGTCTTTCGTGCGCGACGCGCGTTCCACTTCCTCCTTCGCCTGCCGGATCTCCTCGATGTCGGTGTTCGATCCGATCCACATGACGAGCTTGCCCGCCGCGTCCCGCATCGCGTGCGCCCGGCTGACATGCCAGCGGTAGGTCCCGTCCGCGCGGCGAAAGCGATGCTGGAGATAAAACGGCTCGCCTGTCTCGATGGAATATTCCCAACTGCGCACGTTCTCCGCGACATCATCGGGGTGGATGAATTGCAGCCAGCCCCAATCCCGGATTTGCTCGAAGGTCAGGCCGGTAAAATCCATCCATTGCCCGTTGAAATAATCCACCTCACCCGCCGGCGTGGCCGTGAAAATCTTCTG
>JALYZW010000155.1 GCA_030945725.1 Verrucomicrobiota bacterium
CTTTGCAGGTTCCCGGCGATAATCGCCGGCCCCAGATACATCCAGAGGAAATAGCGCCACCCATCGAAGTAGGCGACAACGGCTAGCGCAACGACCCAGATGACGACGGTCGCGATGATTTCGTTCCAGATCCGCCGGCGCACCTTTTTCTGCCGAATCGGCGAACCATTCCGCAAGAAAGTTCGCTGAAACAAAAACGGAGTGAAGAACAACCCGGCGTTCAGCTCGAGAAGCGCAGCAAGCACCCTTTTCCAGCGCGGGATGCGCGGAAGAACGAATGGCCAGAGCTCTTCGTCCCGCTCGGTGCCGAGATTCGCGTGATGGGTCTGATGCGCCGCACGATAAAGGCTGAAGCTCATGAAGCTGAGCATGCCTAGGACGACCCCGTTCAGTTCGTTGAAACGGCGATTGCGTTGCAAGGAACCGTGGGACGCCTCGTGAAAACCAACGAGCGAACCGTGCATGAGATGGCTGATGACCAAGACGAACGCCAGCACCAGCCAGATGGAAAACCGCTGATACAAGACCGCGGCGAGCGCCATTTCGCTCACGACAAAGAGGACGGAGACAACATGGTAAGCCGAGCGGCTCACCCAATGCGGTTCTTCGATTCTATCGGGTGATGGGGTCATAAATTACTCGTGGACAACTCCAAGAGAGCGCCGGTCCGGGTTTCCGGTGAGCGGCAAACGCTGGCCAGCACGGCTTGGTAAAAATCGCCCAGCTTCTGAATGTCAGCAATGCCGAACAAGTCGCGCCGGTAGAGCCATGCAACGTCCAGCGCATCCCCTCCTTCATTAATTTCGCAGCCGAGATCGAAACGCGCGGTGCCAGTCGAGCGCAGCCGAAATTGCATCGATAGACTCGGCACTTCGGCATCCGGCGCGGGATGGTTTTGCAACGCGAAACGGATTTGGAAAATGGGATTGCGACGTGGCGAAAGCGGCTCGTCGAGTGCGCGGACGAGTTCCGCAAATGGCATGGCGTGGGCAAACGAATCGACAGTCGTTTGGTGCACCGCTCGCAGTGTGTCGGAGAAGTTCCGCCCGTGCTCAACGCGGCCGCGTAAAGGGACGAGGCCGGCAAAGGAACCCATCGTCTCGCGGACAGCCTGTTGTCTGCGATTCGCGACCGGCGTGCCGACGAGGATGTCGTCGCTGCCGGACCACTTGGAGACTGCGATCTGAAAGCACGCGAGCAGCGTGCTGAAAAGCGTCGCGCCGTTTTCGCGAGCAAGTTCTCGCACCGCCCGCCCGAGCACGGGTGAGATCTGCGACACCCAGCGTTCGCGATCGCCTGAGAGTGCCGCGGGTTCCTCGGATGAATTCCAGATGCGGCGAGACCCGGCGAGAGCGGATTTCCAATAACCCGCGCAGCGTTCCAATTCGGCCGGCTGCCAGAAAGCGCGCTCGGCGGCACCCCATTGGGAATAGGTAAAAGGGAGCGGACGCGGCCCGTTCTTGGGACCAATTATCCCCTCGATGTAGGCGGCGACGAGGTCCCGAAAAAAAATGCCAAGCGTCCAGCCATCGGCGATCGCGTGATGAATCGCGAAGACGAGTTCGTGATCATCCTTCCCGCGTTCGAACATCTCCACGCGATAAAGCGGTCCCTGCAGCAGATCGAACGGCTTACGGAAAACAGCGCGCGCCGATCCCTCGATCGCGGCCGGTTCGCGTTGCGCCGCGGAAAGGTCGTGAAAGGTGACTTCCGGCCTCCCGGCGTTCCGAATCATCTGCACCGAGCGATCCTTTCCCGGCAAAAACGACGAGCGTAGGACCTCCTGACGATCGACCAATTTTTGCAGCGCTGCCTCCACGTCCATCGCCGTCAGCGCGCCGCGCGCCCGGATGGTTGCACAGATGTGGTTGGAGACATCACTTACCGGCAGCGGGGAAGTCTCCCAAAGTTCCCGCTGCGGAAAGGTCAACGGCTCGACGCGCGCTTCGCCACTTTGGAGCCACTCCTTCAGACGGACGCGTTTATCCCCAGACATGGTGCGTCGTTAGGCGCGCGCTTCCCGCGCACTGCTCTCCTCTTCCAGATCGCCCTCCAGCAAGCGGTCGATGTCTTCATCGGAGAGAGCGTCCAAATCCACGGCCTCAGCCTGCGCGTTGTCCACCAGATCGGCAGTTGCAACAGGAGCGGGCGCCACAGTTTCCTGGGCGCTCCCGGCAAACTCAGCGATCAAAGCCGCGATCTGGCCGATGGTGCGAGCGCGCATCATGCTTGCCGGCGGCAAGGCCACGCCGGTGGCGGATTCAAGCGAGTTTTCAATCTCGACGGCCATGAGTGAATCGAGGCCCAGATCGGTCAGGGGTTGGTCAGCGCGCAAACTTTCCGGTTTCACTCGCAAGACCGAGCCGACGACGTCCCGCACGGCTTCGGCGATGACAGCTTCGCGTGCTTCCGGCGCCGCGCTCTCGATCTTGAGCGCCCAGTTGCTCTTCGCGCCGCCGCTTTCGGCGCTATCGGCACTCGCGACGAAGACCTTTTCCAGCAACGGCGAATCCCCGCGGAACGATTGCGCCCATTTCGCCCAATCCACCCGCATCGCCATCGCCTGCGTGGCGCCCGCGGCGAGGAAGGATTCCATCAGCATCGTCAGCTCGTCTGGAGATAATGGCGTCAAACCGAGGCGCGAGAGATGTTCCGCCACCCGTTCGTTTTGGGCGATGTAGCCGGCGCCGCCCAGCGCGCCCCAGTCGATCGCGAGCGCGGGCAAACCAAGTGCGTGCCGATGGTGCGCCAAGGCATCAAGAAATGTGTTCGCCGCCGCGTAATTTCCTTGGGCCGGGTTGCCGAAAATTCCCGCGATCGACGAGAACATGACGAAACAATCGAGGTCCAACCCAAGCGTGGCTTCGTGCAACAGCCATGCACCTTGCGCTTTCGGCTCGAGCACGGCGCGCATCCGTTCGCGCGTGAGACTGGCGAGCGGCGCGTCGTCGATCACCATCGCGAGATGGAAGACGCCTTTAAGCGCATGCCCAGTAGCGGCGATGTCCGCGAACAGGCATTGCACATCGTGCTGCGAGCCGACATCGGCGCGCACCACCTGCACCTCCACGTTGCGCGCGCGCATCGTGGCGAGAAATTCTTCTGCCTCCGCTGTAGCCGCACCACTCCGACCGGTAAGAATCAGTTGGCGTGCGCCGCGATCGACCAGCCATTCGGCAACCACCTTGCCAAAGCCGCCGAACGCGCCCGTGATCAGATAAGCGCCGTCCGATTTCACTTTGAAGCCCGGAGCGAGCGCTTCCCCGCGACGCGCGACGAACGGCTCCGGAAATGCGACCACCACTTTGCCGGTATGTTTTCCCTGCGCCATCCAGCGGAAAGCTGCATCCAGCCGGCTGGCGGGGAAGGATCGGAACGGCAGCGGGCGAAGCGCGTTCTGCTCCATTAATTCCGAAATTTTTCCGAGTAGTTTGCGGGTCTGCCCTTCGTCACCGGTGAAGATCGCGTCCATCGCGACAACGTGGAACGAGGCGTTCTTCCGCATCGGCCAGAGAGGAATGCGCGAGTTGGAATAGATGTCGCGCTTCCCGATTTCAACGAACCGGCCAAAAGGTGCGAGGCAAGAAAGCCCCATCGGGATGGCTTCGGCGGCGAGCGCATTCAAGACCACGTCGACACCTTTGCCGTCGGTTATTTCCATCACCGATTCCGCGAAATCGCCGCGGCGCGAGTCGATCACGTGTTTGACACCGAGGACCCGAAGCAATTCGCGTTTCGCCGGGCTGCCCGCGCTCGCGATGACTTCCGCGCCGAGATGATGCGCAATCTGGATCGCCGCCATCCCGACACCGCCAGCGCCCGCGTGAATGAGCACGCGCTCGCCGGCTTCCAAGTGCGCCACGGTTTTCAACGAGTGCCACGAGGTCATGAAGACCACCGGCAACGTCGCCGCTTCTTCAAAAGACAATCCGGCGGGGATTGGGCGCACATCGCCGCCGCGCGCCATCGCGTGAGTCGCGAGGCCGAAAACAGCGAGGCCAAAAACCCGATCGCCGGGAGCCACGTGCGTCACGCCACTGCCCACGGCTTTGACCACGCCGGCCACCTCGTCGCCGTAAATGCGCGCGTCGGCCGTCTCCGCGGGATAAAGCGCGAGCGCTTTGAGGACGTCGCGAAAATTCATGCCGGCGGCTTTCACTTCGATCACCACCTGACCCGGACCGCACGGCGGTAGAGCGAAAGGAACGAGACGCAGCGAACTGAGTAGCCCGCGTTCGAGCGATTCAATGCGCAAGGGCACTGAAGGATCGAGCAGCGCTTCGCGGCGCGGCAGACCGCGACCAATGCGCCGGACGTAGCGAGCCTCGCCGCGGAAGGCGACTTCGGATTCGGCGTCATTCCCGAACAGCTCATCCCAAAGCAGGACTTTGTCGGCGGCCGAGGCGGCGGGCAGGTCAATGCTGCGGCAGGCGAGATTCGGAGATTCGTTTGCCGCTACGCGCAACATGCCGATGACAGGCGCCTGCTCGACCGCGACGAGGTGATCGCGTCCGACCGGCTGCGCACTGCGCGTAATCAAATCCAGACGGATCTTTGCCGTTGCCCCGAGGACCTCTAGCGCCTGCGTCAGATGCAGAAGCGCATCGCTGCCGAAAAGGCTGGCGCCTGGGCCAGATGCCGGTTGGCCTTCATCCAGGCTCCACAAAAAGACGACGCGTTCCGGAGATTGCTCGCGGCCGCATGCGGCGACCAATTCCTTCCAGTCTTCCGGGGCTTCCGCGCGCAGGGTGAATGAATCATTTTCGTTCGCCGAGAAAACCTCGCCGCGATGAGCCACGCGACAACGAGCGCCAGTCGCGCGCAGTTGCCTAACGAGTTGATCGCCAAGTCCAGACGTATCGGCGACGACCAGCCAGGAAGTTTCGTGCGGTGGCTCCGCGCCCGCGTTCGGCGCTGCGTTTTCCGACTCGACCCAAGCCTTGCGCGCGATCAACCCAGTCAGACCTTGGCTGCTGGGGGAGTGGAGCAGGCCCGTCAGGAACGCCGTTTCGCTGAAGCCGGACTCGAGCAGGATTGTCTCCCATTCCGGCGGGCGTTGAGCGGCGCTCGTGAGACCAAAGACGACGTCCCACCACAAATGTGACTTGGACATTTCGGCGACGAACAAACTTCCGCCAGGGACCAGTAGGCCATGCAGCTCTTGCAGCATGCCGTGAGCATCGCTCGCCGCGGAGAGCACATTGGTACCCATGACGAGATCGAAGGAGCTCGCTTGAAAGTCCTGCTCACTCGCCGGTTTTTCCAGATCGAGGGCCTTGTATTCGACCTCGGGATAAGCGGCCAGTTTCTGGCGCGCCGCCGGGAAGGATGCGTCGGAAGCATCGCTAAAAAGGTAGGAGTGCAAGCCGCGCTCGAGCAGCGGCAGAAGGTGAGAGGCGAGGCCGCTCGTGCCCGCGCCGATTTCGAGGATGCGCAAACCGCGGCCCTCGGGAAGTTGGCGCGCGACCTCATTGACCGCGGCTGCGATAGCCGCAAGCCAGGGACTGCT
>JALYZW010000170.1 GCA_030945725.1 Verrucomicrobiota bacterium
CGCGGCAATCGCCACGCCGTGTCGACTTCGTTGGGATTGATCGTGATGCGCCCGGGGACAAGCGCGATCTCGTCGAATCCATACGTGACGCGGGCTTTTCGATTACGGCCGATCCACATTCCCATGATTAAATTTGATCCGGTTTAAAACGTTCGTTGAGGCTGCCGCAATGTGGACAACGCGGCAGCAATACGGCGGTGCGATCCTCGAACTCCAATGCGCAGATCACGCAACGCAGCCGGTGACGCAACGCGCGGCGCTCGCGTCGGCGGCGGTTCCACTCGCCAATTATCCAGAGGAGAAAAACTGCCGCAAGAAAAACCAGCAGATAGATCGCGACAAGTGCCGAAAGGCTGACGCGGATCACGGGTTTTTGCGGTCCGCGGACGTGGGGTTGGCGGCCGCGAGGTCGTTGCCCCATTCGATGCTCGCGCTACCCCAGATCAGTTCGTTTTGGATCTTCGATTCTGGGTTCTGGATCGCGGGAAATCGCGCCAGGGCCAGAGCCTGGCACGCTTGCTCGTCGAGCCCGTCGTCGCCCGATGAGCGCTGGAGAAGTGAATAGCGAAGGTCGCCGGTCGACGAAACGGCGATCCGGAAAGACGCGGCCTGCGGCGGCTCGCCGGCAGTGCGATAGAAATGGAACGCCGGGAATTGCGGAGCGCCGAGCGTTTCGAATTCCGGCGAGAAAGTAATCGAGGTCGGCGTCGTCGTGGTCGTTGCGGCAGTGGCCGCGGGCGGCGGGATCACACGACCGGGGGGATGCGCACTCGGGACGCGCAGGTTCGGCTGGTAGGGCGGCGCCGGTTTCAAGGCGGGCTGATGGCCGACGTATGACGGAATCTCCGCCACTTTCGGTGGTATGAAAGATTTAGCTTCGGACCGCTGGGTCATCGATGCGGTCGCCGGATCTTCGGCTTCGAGCCAGCGCAACAACTGCCGACCTTCCTCGGTGGTGGGAGAGATCACCCCGAGCCGACCGGGCGGCGGCAGCAGCGCGACCGTCGGCGGATAGATGATTTGGAAGAGATAAAACGCGAACGCGTGCAGGAGGACCGACGCGATGACGAAACTCACGATGGACCGTTTTCGCCGGCGCCGCGGTCCCCAGTTGAACAGCAGATCGCTTTTCGGCTGGGCGAGCGCGGTGGCCATTATTTCGGTGGCGTAGTCGCGAGTGAGACGGACGCGATTCCGTGTTCGAGCGCGGAGTTTGTGACCGCGATGACCAGCGCGTACGGCGTGGACCGGTCGGCCTTGATGATGATAGGTCGCGCTTCTTTCTTCGCCGTGTCGAGGAGCGGCCCGAGCTGTTCCAGCGAGATTTTTTGATCGCGGAAGTAAATCGACGGCGCGCCCCCGCCGGTGATGCTGATGATCTGCGGATTGATCTGCGGGCCGAGCGTGAAACGCGAGAGCGGTACGGAAACCGCGATGCCGGGTTGCAGAATGAAGTTCGAGCTGAGGAGCAGGAAGAAGATGAGGATGAACACGACATCCAGCATCGGTATCACCGCGAGCCACCCGAAGTGATATTCCTTCGTCCGAGAAAGCTTCATGCGATCCGCCTCGCGGCCGGGTGATCAGCGCTCGCGCGTTTCGCGATCACCGACCACTTTGGCCGCCGGCGCCTGGAAGTCGATGATCCCGCTGATCGGCTGTTGGTCGGAAAGCATGTGCACGATCTCGATGCCGGCGCGTTCCATTTCGTGCATCAAAGTGTTCACGCGCGACGAGAGGTAGCTGTAGCCGACGAAGGTTGGCGTCGCGACGACCAGGCCGGCGGCGGTGGTGAGCAAACTTTTGTAAACGCCGCTGGAAAGTTCGGTCACGGTTGCGTAGCCGCCGTTTGCAGTCAGCGCTCCGAACGCATCGATCATTCCGGCGACCGTCCCGAGCAATCCGAGGAGCGGCGCGAGATAGGCCAGCGTGGCGAGGACGCCGAGAAAGCGCTCGAGCTTTGGCACTTCGAGCTGGCCGGCTTCCTGCACGATCTCGCGCAGCCCCACGCGCGGGGAGTCGTGCCGAATGATCGCGGCGTGGATGACGCGCGCGACCGGGCCGGGGGTGCCGGCGGATTCATGCAACGCTTCCGCGAAATTGCGACGCTGAATCAGATTCGAGAGCCCCTGCAGAAATTCGCCGACGTGGATGGTCGCGCGGTGAAAATAGAAGAGCCGCTCGGCGAAGACTGCGATCGAGATGACGCTGCAGATCAGGATCGGCCACATGAGCAGGCCGCCTTTCTGGATGTAATCGATCATTCCGAGTTTCTTAGACTCCTTTCCCGCGGGAGGCAAGCCGCAGGTAGATCGACCGGCACACTGCCGTCACGAACGCGAGATCGGACGTGCGAGCTAGTGCGTGGGGCGCGCGCCGGTTTGTCCGATCAACTTGCCGGCGGCGTCGAAGACGGAGTAACCGGTCTGTTTGCCGGCGGCGTCATACGCATAAACGATGCGGTGCTGAACGGCGCCATCCTTGGAGAGCTGCGTTTCCTCCGCCAGCCGGCCGCTCGCCTCATACTTATAGCGGGTAGTGAAGCGGAAGGTGTTCTTCGGACCGAACACTTCGCCGCTCGCGAACCGTCCATCGGCATCGAGCTGGTAGAGGATTTTCTCGCGCAGTTTGCCGGCGGAGTCCGTCGTGGTGCCGGTGGCCTTGTGATTCGCCGTGTCCCACTCGTAGGCGGTACGAGAGCCGTCGGAATTCATGGAGACGGTCACACGGACGGGCGCGCTGCTGCCGGCATCGGTCTGCGCTTCCGAAACCGCGAACGAGCAGATGAGGAAGAGAGAGGAAAGGACAAATCGCGGGAGCGAGCGCACGCCGGAGCTTACCGAGGCAAAAAATCGCCGTAAACAGCGTTTAATTTGTTTGACCCGTGGTACGCGAAGTGGTTACAAGTGGAGCGAAGTGGATTGAAATGGGACACTATTCCACTGGTGTATGGCCGAACTTTTCCAGCCTCCAAATTTTTACGCGGGTCAGTTTCGGCATTCGATCGATGAGAAGAATCGAATCACGATCCCATCGCGCTGGCGTCATGGCGACGCCGAAGACTTCATCATTCTGCCGGAACCCCACGGCCAGCACCTGCTCATCATGGCGCCGGCGGAGTTTGCGCGAATGAACGCGCGCGCGGAGAGCGACCCGACGATTCCGCCGGCCCAACGCCGCGTGTTTTCGCGCCAGCTCCACGCCCGCGCGCAACACGGCAGCTCCGACAAACAGGGCCGTCTCGTGTTGCCCGAAGAGGTGTGCCGGGAGCTTAGTCTCAAAGGCGAAGTGGAACTCGTGGGCGGCCAGGGCCGATTCGAGATCTGGAATTTGCAGCGGTGGAAAAAAGCGCATGAGGAGGAGGCCCCAACCTACCAGCACGTCGCGAATGTGATCGGTCTGTAGGAAGGGCTTGGCACGATGTTGAACGCGTTGCTGTTTGAGCGGCCGATCTGGTTCGCGACTGGTCCACTGGAGCTCGAGGAAGAGGCGCAGGAAATGGAGGACGTGACCTATCACCGGCCGGTCTTGGCGGCGGAAACCGTCGAGCTGCTCGCGCCGCACGCGGGGACGCTCGTGGTCGATGGGACGCTCGGCGGCGGGGGACACACCGAAGCGATTCTGCGCACTGGCGCCGATGTGCTCGCGCTCGATCAGGATCCGGATGCGATCGAGTTCGCGCGCCACCGGCTCCAGCAATTCGGCGGCCGCGTGACGTTGCGGCAGCTTAATTTTCGCGACGCTGCTCGCGCGCTCGACGAACTCGGCGTTGCGAAAATCGGCGGCGCGCTGCTCGACATCGGTGTCTCCTCGCGCCAACTCGAAAACGGCGAACGCGGATTCAGCGTAATGCGGAACGGCCCGCTCGACATGCGGATGGACCCGCGGCGCGAGCTGACCGCCGCCACCGTGATCAATGATTATAGCGAAGAAGAACTGACACGGTTGTTCCGCGAGTACGGCGAGGAACCGGCCGCGCGGCGTATCGCCAGTCAACTCGTGAAAACGCGGAAGACCGCTCCGTTCACGGAGACTCTCGAGCTTGCCAAAGCAGTCGAAAAAATCGTCGGTCGCCACGGGCGTCGGCACCCGGCGACGCAGGTCTTTCAGGCGCTCCGCATGGAAGTGAATGATGAGCTCGGCGCGCTGACGGACGGATTGCGCGTGCTCACGGATCGTCTCGAGTCGGGCGCTCGGATCGCCGTGATCACGTTCCATTCCCTGGAAGATCGGATCGTGAAAAATTTCTTCCGCGACCTGAGCCGCGAGTGGCTGGACCAGCCGAACTGGCCCGAGCCGCAGCGCAATCCTCAGTTCGCGCTCCGCCCCGTGACCTCAAAGCCGATCGAGCCCGGCGAAAACGAGCAGCGCCTTAACCCTCGCTCCCGCAGCGCGAAGTTGCGCGTTGCGGAAAAAATCTGATGCACGCTCCGCGCCGCAAACAGATGAACACGATCGACGCGGCGTCGCTCGCGCGCTGGATTGTGATCACCGCCTTCGCCGCGATCACCGGCCTGATTTACGTCTTCCTCACGCTGCAGTTGTATCACCTCGGCGACCGCAAAAAGGCGCTGGAAAACGAGCTGGCCAGCCTGCGCGCGCAGAACGAAGTGGCGAGCGTGCAGATCGCGGCCTTGACCTCGCGTTCCGCGCTCCAGCGCCGGCTGAAGGAAGGTTACCTGAAAATGATGCCGATCGCTGAGCACAGCATCGTGCGCTTGAATCCGCCTCCACGTCGTCTCGGTGAGGACGCCGTCCAACCCGTCGCCAATCCGCACGCCGGCAGATGAGATGGAACAGCCGCATACGGTGCGCCATCGTGTGTCTCGGCTTCGCTGCGCTCTTCAGTCTGTTTTCGTTTCGGCTGATCTATCTGCAGATGATCAAGCACGACGAATACGCCGGTCTGGCCGCGGAAAAGCACGTCTATAAGCAGGCGATCTACGCCGAGCGCGGCGCGATCTTCGATGCGAACAACGAAGTCCTCGCGCACAATGTTCCCGGCGAAACGATCGTCGCCGACGCGACGCATCTGAACAACGTCGAGGCGACGATCGCGCTCCTCGCGGACACCTTGCAGCTCGATCGCGACGAGCTGTCGGAAAAGCTGCACGGCGATCGCCGGTATGTCGTTTTGAAGCGGCAGGTGGCGGAGAGCCAGGCCGTCCTCTTCCGCCAGAAACTGCGCGAACAAAATCTGCGCGGGATTTATTTCGAACGCGATTCGAGCCGAATTTATCCGAACGGCTCGATGCTCTGTCACGTCCTCGGGTTCACTGATTTCGACCACAAAGGCATTCAAGGCGTGGAGTCGTCGATGGAAGAATATCTGCATGGCCAGGACGGCTATCGTTACATCGAGCACAACCGTGCGGGCCAGGAGCTGGTGCTCTATCGCGGCCAGGAACGCGCGCCGCGGAACGGTTATCAGGTGCACCTCACGGTCGACCTGAATCTGCAGAATATCGTCGAGAATGAGATCGACGCGGCGATGCGCGAGTTCACCCCGCAGAAAGCGACGATCATCCTGATGCGGCCGCAGACGGGTGAGATCCTGGCGATGGCGAACCGGCCCGCCTACGACATTAATTTGCGCGCCGACGCGAAGCCGGAAGAGATGAAGAACCGCGCCATCATCGACATGATGGAACCGGGCTCGACGTTCAAAATCGTAACCGCGGCGGCGGCCTTGAACGAGCACAAGGTGCGACCCGACACGAGCATATTTTGCGAGAACGGCCTCTGGAATTTCGGAGGCCGCCCGCTGCACGATCACAAGCAGTACGGAGAGCTGACCGTGACCGACATCCTGGTCAAATCGAGCAACATCGGCGCAGCGAAACTCGCGCTCAGTATTGGCGAACAGAAGTTCTACGAATACATCCGGCGCTTCGGTTTTGGTGAGCGCACGGGCATTGAGCTTCCGGGCGAAATCCCGGGCGTGATCCGTGCGCCGCAGTCGTGGAGCAAGATTTCAATTACGCGGATTCCGATGGGCCACGAAGTTGGGGTAACGCCGCTGCAGATGACGGTCGCGATGGCGACGATCGCGAACGGCGGCAAGCTGATCACGCCGCGGATTGTGAAGTCAGTCACGAGTGAAGACGGCAAAACGGTCAGCGCATTTTCGCCGACGATTTTGCGGCAGGTCATCAGTCCGGAGACAGCGCGTCAGGTCGGCGATGCGCTGCGCGGAGTGGTGAGCGATCGCGGGACGGCCGCGGCCGCCGCGGTGCCCGGCTTTACTATTTCAGGCAAGACCGGGACCGCGCAAAAAGTGGATCCGAAGGGCGGATACGAGCAGGGGAAATACGTCGTTTCGTTTTCCGGATTCTTGCCGGCCGAACATCCGGAGTTCGTCGGCCTCGTCGTGCTCGACGACGCTCACACGAAAACGCCGGAGCAGAATTACGGGGGCCTTGTCGCCGGCCCGATCTTTTCGCGCGTCGCCGAAAAAGCGGCGCGTTATCTTGACCTTGAGCCGCATGAGGAGCCAGCGAAAGCGGCCGCAGCAGGACGAGTCGCCTTAACCAATGCCTCACGTCGTTGAGC
>JALYZW010000171.1 GCA_030945725.1 Verrucomicrobiota bacterium
CACATACGCGAGCTGGTTCGCGCTCCCCATGAACTCCTTGAAGTTCAGCGGCCGATTGTCGAGCGCGCTCGGCAACCGAAAGCCGTATTCCACCAGCACCGTTTTGCGTGATTTGTCGCCCTCAAACATGCCGCCGATCTGCGGAATCGTGGCGTGTGATTCATCCACCACGAGCAGGTAATCCTTCGGAAAAAAGTCGAGGAGGGTAAACGGTTTCGAACCCGGCATACGGCCGGAAAGATGCCGCGAATAATTTTCAATCCCGTTGCAGAATCCCATCTCCTGCAACATCTCGAGATCGTATTCCGTGCGCATTTTTAGCCGCTGCGCCTCGAGCAATCGGCTCTGCGATTCCAGCTCGACGATGCGGTGATCGAGTTCATTCCGGATGGAGCCGAGCGCGCGATTCAGTTTGTCCGCCGGCGTGACGAATTGCTTCGCGGGATAAAATGTGATCACGCTCAACTGTTCGTAGGCGTGCCCGGTCATCGGATCGAAACGCGTGATCGCGTCGATCTCATCGCCAAAGAATTCGAGCCGGATCGCTTCTTCGTCCGCGGTCGCCGGATAGACTTCGACCACGTCGCCGCGCACCCGAAATTTCCCGCGGGAAAATGCGATGTCGTTGCGCTCGTAAAGCATATCGACGAGCCGGCCGAGGACGGCTTCGCGCGTGATTTGCTGCTGGCGTTTTACGGTCAGCAACATGCGCAGATAATCTTCCGGCGACGTGACGCCGTAGATGCACGAGACGCTGGCGACCACGATCGTGTCGCGGCGCGAGAGCAGCGCGCTGGTCGCACTCAGGCGAAGGCGCTCGATCTCCTCATTGATCGACGAATCCTTCTCGATGTAGGTGTCGGATCGCGGGATGTAAGCCTCCGGCTGGTAGTAGTCGAAGTAGCTGACGAAATACTCGACCGCGTTGTGCGGGAAGAACTGCTTGAACTCAGAGTAGAGCTGCGCGGCGAGCGTCTTGTTGTGCGAGATGATCAAGGCGGGGCGGTCGAGTTCCTTGATCACGTTCGCCATCGTGAACGTCTTGCCGGAGCCGGTCACGCCGAGGAGCGTCTGGTGGCGATTGCCCGCCTCAATTGACTTGAGCAATTTGCCGATCGCCTGGCTCTGATCGCCGCGTGGCTGGTAGTTCGATTCGAGCTGAAACGGCACCGGATAACCTAGCCAGCCCGCGCACGCTGTCATGCTGGGCCGCGTAAGACGGCGAAGGACCTCGCTACAACAATACGACGATTACGAAGTGCGACGGCAGCAACGAAGCTGGCGGGGTGATTGCTGCCGGACCACAGAGCGAATGCGCGACGTGAATCGGAGAGGTTCCTCGCCGTCTGCGCGACTCGGGATGACTCGGTTTCGCTTTCGCCGACCGTTCTTCTTCATGACGAAGTCGAGTGGCTCCGCGAGCGCTTCACCGAAGGGAAAAAGATGTTGAAGGCGCAGACCGCGCGACCTACGCTCCCCTGCTTTTCGCGAGGAGTCTTAGCTCAATTGGTTAGAGCGCCGCCCTGTCACGGCGGAGGTTGCGGGTTCGAGCCCCGTAGACTCCGGTTTTTTGTATTTTTTCGCCGCGACCACTCGTCCGATGCATCTGAAATCGCACTGTCTCATCGCCGTACTTCTTCTCGGTGCGATCGTCGGGCGCGCAGAGCCGCTGGTGCCAAGCGCAGACGGCACCACCTGGCGGTATGCGGTGAACGACGAGCCCGGCGGGCCGAGCGAAGTGACTGTGCGAATCGCCGGCACCGAGCAGTTTGAAGGAAAAACGCTGCTGAAGTTTGAGACGCTCAACGACGACGCGGTGAAGACCAGGGAGCTGATCGCGGTCGATGAGCGCGGGGTGACGTGCTTCGCGCGCTCGGGGCGAGATGGCATTCTCGCGAAGCTCGAACCGCCGCAATTGATCCTCCCCGGCGCGCTCAAAGTCGGCGGCAGCTTCGATGTCGAGGGCGATCTTGCCGGGGTGAAAATGCAGCAGCATTTCACGATCGCGGCCGAAGAAAATGTCCTCGTCCCCGCCGGTAGCTTCCGCGCTTTCCGGCTGCACTGCGATGCCTCCTCGCTCATGAAAGCGACGGTCGACCGCTGGTATGTTCCCGGCATCGGATTGGTCAAAGACGTCACAGCCGTACGCGGCCCGAGCGGTGGCTTGCTGCAACGCACGACGATGGAATTACAGAAGAAACCCGAGGTCATAAGCCGCCCGACTCCAAGCCCAACGCCCGCTCCGGCTGCAACGCCAACCCTCCCGCCGCCATCGCCCACCGTCGCGGCAGCCGACTCGGGTGCCCCGAGCCCGACGCCATCGGCTTCGCCGAAGACCGGGGCGGAGGACAAACGTCTCACGGCCGAAGTCTCCGCAGATCCAAACGCCGGCCAGCAGACGGAGTTCCATTCCGACGTGGAGAAAATTTACGTCCGGTGGCAAGGGAACGGTCTGCCCGACGGCGCTCGCATTCGCGTCGCCTGGGTCGCCGAAGATGTAGGCGATCTCGTCGAGCCGAACTTCGTTGTCGATCAAACCGAAACGGTCGCGCCCGCGCCGGATGCACACGCGCGCTTCACGCTGGGACGGCCGGAGGACGGCTGGGCGGAGGGAAAATATCGAGTGGAGTTCTACATCGACGACAAACTCGAAGAAACCATTCCGGTTACGATTCTGAAATGAAGACGCGAGCATCCGCCGCAGATCGGCCGCGGATGAAATTCGCGGACGCACAGGCCTGGTCCAAATGGCTCCACGCGAATCACGACAAGGCGGATGGCGTCTGGCTGGAGTTCGCGAAAAAAGCGTCCGGCACCACCACCGTAAGCTACGCGGAGGCGCTTGAAGTGGCGCTCTGCTACGGCTGGATCGACGGACAAGTGCGGAGATTGGATGAGTCTTACTACCAGCAAATGTTTACGCCGCGCACCGCGACTTCGATCTGGTCGAAAGTGAACCGTGCGAAAGCGCTCGCGCTCATCGCGGCGGGACGGATGCAGCCGGCGGGACTGGCCGCGGTCGAGCAGGCGAAAAAGAATGGTCGATGGGAAGCGGCCTACGATGGGCAGAGCGATGGGGCCGTGCCCGAGGAATTAACCGAAGCGCTGAAAACGAGCCCCAGTGCGACTGAGTTTTTCGCGACGCTCGACCGCAAAAATCGGTACGCGATGATCTTTCGCATCCAAACGGCGAAGAAACCGGAGACGCGACTCGAGCGCGCGCGAAAGTTCGTTGCGATGCTTGAACGTGAGGAAAAGTTTCACCCGTGAAAAATTCCGATAACAACGCGCAATGAAAAGCGTGTCCGAAGTGCCGTTCAACCGCTTCCTCGGCCTCGAGCCGGGAGGCGACGAGACGCATTTACTGCGCCTGCCCGCCTCCCCGAATTACCTGAATCATCTGGGAACAATCCACGCCGCGGCGCAGCTTGCGTTGGCGGAAGCTTCGAGCGGCGAATTTCTCCTGCGACATTTACCGCGCGACGTCGCCCTGGCGCCTGTTGTTCGACGCGTGGAAGCAAAATTCCGTAATCCGGGAACGGGCGCCCTCACCTCGCAGGCGTCGGTCCCCAATGGCGCACTTGATCAAATTGCGGCCGACCTCCACCGACGCAGCCGCGCGTTCATCTCGGTCGCAGTCGAACTGCACGATGAAAGCGGCACCCACACGTTGTCCGCGACGGTTGAATGGTTCCTGCAAAAGATTGATCCGACATGAATAACCCACCGCGAAATCATCCGCCCGAATTCCCGATCCTCGGCGCGCTCAGAGCCGGCTCTAAGCAACGACATCACGTGACGCTGCCGGGCGACGCGCTGGCCGACGAACCGCGCCCTGTCATCACCATCTGCAGCGACGCACCGGGGCCGATCCTTTTCGTGAACGCGGGCGTGCATGGTGGAGAATATCCGGCCATCGAGGCGACCATCCGGCTCGCGCGCGAACTCGAACCGGCGCAGCTCCGTGGGACTGTTGTGCTCATGCCGGTGCTGAACCTGCCGGCGTTCTGGAACCGGACGATGTTCGTCTGTCCGGTCGATAACGTGAATCCAAACCGCGTTTTTCCCGGCGATCCAAACGGCACTTACAGCGAGCAAATGACGCACGCGCTGATCAATGAATTCGTCGCGCACGCCGACGTTTATGTCGACCTGCACGGCGGCGACATCCCGGAAGCGCTCGTCCCGTTTAGCATTTGTCGGGGCGGTGACACCACCGTCGACGTGCGCGCGAAAGAGCTCGCGATCGCATTTGGCCTTCCCTACGTGCTCGCAGTGAGCCGCCCGATTCAGCAGGCAAAAGGGTCATCGAGTTACGTTGCAGCGGCGGAACAGGGAGTGCCCGCCGTCCTCGCAGAAGCCGGCGGCGTTGGGCAATTGCAGCAGGACGCGGTGACGCTTTTGACGGACGGCGTGCGGCGCGTTCTGCGTCATCTCGATATGATCGACGAGCCGGTCGCCGCCGTGCCTCTGCCGACGATTTTGACGTCGTTTGATTGGGTCTATGCCACAAATGCGGGGATGTTTTATCCGCACGTCGCCGCGGGTGATTTTGTGAAAAAGGGGGAAACGATCGGCACGGTCGGCTCTCTCTTCGGCGACACGCTTGAGACCGTGACGGCGCCGGCCGGCGGATGCATTCTGTTTTTGACGATCAATCCCGCCGTGAAAGCCGGCGGATTGCTGATGGGCATCGGCGTGGGCGAATAGCGCGCGACGACCGTCATCTCGACCGGAGCGAAGCGCAGTGGAGAGACCCCGTGGCAACATCGACGGCAATGCCCCGGGGTCCCTCGACTTCGCTCGGGATGACAGGCCTCTACTGCAGGTCGCGCGCGAAGCGGTCCAGCCGAGCAACCGTGCCGATAATATCCGCGTCCGTCGTCCGCGGGTTGATCGTGCATAACCGCAGCGCCGTCACGCCGCGCAGCGTGGTCGAAGTCAGGAACGCATAGCCGTCTGACAGCATTCGCTGAACGAGGCTTGTTTGAAGCGCGTCATCATTCCCGAATCGGAAACAAACAATCGCCATCCGCGCGGGCGAGAGAATCTCCCAGCCGCGGGCGCGCAATTCGCGTTCTGCAATTTCCGCGAGCACGAACCCGCGCGTGATCGCGCTGCGGAAAGCGGTGACGCCGAAGGTCTCGAACGAGAGCCACAGTTTCAGCGCGCGGAAACTGCGCGTGAGCTGAATTCCGTAATCGCAGAAGTTCACCTCCGCGACCTCGCGGTGCACATCGCGAAGATAGTCCGGCGTGATTCGGAACGCGCTCTTCAACAAACTGAAATCGCGGAGAAGAACACAGCCGCATTCGAACGATTGGAAGAGCCACTTGTGCGGATCAAGCGAAAGCGAATCGGCGCGTTCGAGCCCAGCCAGCGCAGCCCGACCGCGTTCCGATAAAATCGCAGCCGCGCCGTACGCGCCGTCGACGTGCATCCACATTTTCTCGGCAGCGCAGAGATCCGCGATCTGCGGCATGGGATCGACGGCACCGGTATTGGTCGTGCCCGCATTCGCGATCACGCAAAACGGGCGCCGGCCGGCGGTGCGGTCCGCCGCCACCGCGGCCTGCAATTGTTCAACGGATAATTCAAACTCGGAGTTGGAACCAATCTTCCGGATTTGCTCTGGACGGAAGCCGATGACCCGCAATCCGCGTTCGACCGATGAGTGTGTCTGATCGGAAAAGTAGATGACCGCGTTGTCGAAGTGATCTCCCAGCAACGCGTGTCGCGCCGCGATCAGCGCGGTCATGTTCGCGACCGAGCCCCCGCTGACGAACAATCCGCCACTCGACGCCGGCATCCCGCAGAAGTTGCACAACCACCGCGTAACGACGAGCTCGATCGCCGCCGCCGCCGATCCACCGAGCCAGGTGCCGTTGAAGACGTTGAAGCCGGCCGCAAGCGTGTCGGCCATCACGCTCATGAAGTTGTTCGGCGCCGGCACGAACGCGAAGAAGCGCGGATGATCTGTGTGCAAGTTGTTCGGAAACACTTCGCGCTGCAGGCGCGTGAGTAGCGCGTGTGGATCACCTGGTTGCTCGGCCGGCTCCGCGCTGAAGCTCCCCCAGATTTCCGCCGGCTCCGCCTTTGCGCCGACCGGTCCGTCCGCGCCATTCGCAAAATGATCGGCGAGCAAGTCGACCACGCGATAACCGAACTCCCGCATCCGCTCGTGCGAGAGTTCTATGCGGGACGGATCAGGCATGTTCGATTCGGACACGGTCACGTCGTGGACAAGACGTCATCCTGAGTCGCGCAGACGACGAAGGATCTCACCGACTCGCGGCAGGCTTCCCGGCGGCCTAACGATAGCAACAACGCGCGGAGTTCGGCTGCAGCGATGTCGCGGCGCGGGAAACCGTGGCTTCGAGGGCGAGGTCCCTCGCGGTCTGCGCGACTCAGGATGACGCGAGGGAGAGTGCCGCACACGTCGGTGACATTCATCGCGGCCGCCGCTTCAGCCGCCGTCAATCCCATCCGATCTGCCGGCCTTTGTTTTGCTCTTCGAGCCACGATTGCAGCGGCTTGAAATAATCCGCCATCGCGCGCGTCGAAATGTCTTCGCCGGTCGCGTCCTTCAACACTTTGCGCCAATCTTCCGTCGCGCCTTTTTCGAGGATCTTGTTCAACCACGCGCCGACTTCCTTGTTGTCCGCGTAGTTACAGGACTGCGGCGGCTGATGCAGAATTTGGCGCGCGATGTAATCGTGGAGCTGAAACTTGAAGACCGTCGCGAAGGCGTAGTTGTAATAATAGGCCGGTGTGTCGTTGATGTGCGTCTTGGTCGCGGCATCGCACTTATCCTCACCGCGCGGGCTCGGCGGCTCGACGCCCTGCAGATCGCTCACGTATTTCCACCAGCGCGCGTTCCACTCGTTAGGCGGAAGGTTGTGCGCGTAGATGTCCGCTTCCCAATGCGTCATCGTGCCGCTCGCGAAAAAGATGAATGGGATCGATCGCGCGAGCGCGTCGTCGAGCAGGAACGCGGTCTTGTCGGCCTGGAAGTCAGCCGGCAAAACCCCGCGCGATTGCAGATACGGCACCTGACTTGACGCGAGCGAAATCAGTTCGCCGACACCTTCGTGAAACCCGGGAGCGGCGCCGGTCCGCAACAGATACGGCACCTCCGGCCGCGAATAGGCCGCGAAATAAAATCCGTGACCGAGCTCGTGGTGCGCAGTGAAAAACCACTCCGCGTTCGGTTCGATGCTCTGCAGCGAGCGAATGTCCGTATCGAGGTCGATGTGCCAGCACGACGCGTGGGTGTTTTTCTTCCGCTTGTCGCCCGCGGGCACCGGATAAAGATCTGATTTCGTCCAAAAACTCTGCGGCAGCGGCCGGAAGCCGAGCCCGGTGTAGAAC
>JALYZW010000180.1 GCA_030945725.1 Verrucomicrobiota bacterium
CCGTCGAGTTCACAGCAGGCGTCGGCGCCGGCAAGACCTACACCATGGTCGCGGCCCGGGATCGAACTGAAACGCCTCGGCCTCGCGACCAAGCCAATGTTTGTCGTCCCGAATCACATGCTCGGACAGTTTTCCTCCGAGCTACTTACGCTCTATCCCACGGCGAACATTCTCGTAGCCGGTAAGGAGGACTTCGAGGCCAGCAAACGCGCGCGGCTCTTCAGCCGAATCGCCACCGCTAATTGGGATGCCGTCATCGTCACGCACTCCAGCTTCGAGAAGATTCCATTGTCGCCGGCAACCCGGCGCAACTTCATCTCCGAACAGATCGACGAAATCGAGACCGCGATTCGCGAAGAGCGCGCGGATCGCGGCACTCGCCTCGTGAAAGAGTTAGAGCGCGTTAAGAAGCGACTCAGCGCAAAGCTTGAGTCACTCTCCGCCGATCAGAAGAAGGACAACACGCTCACATTCGAGGAACTCGCGAATCTGCCTCGAGCGATTCGTCGACGTGTAAAACCACACGCCGCTCAATCCAAGGATGACAAGCAGTCCCGAAACAAACTGTGTTAAGCCGGGCAGGACGTCGGTAATCTGTCTTTGATAGTCAAGAATAACCATCTTCCCGACCGCTGGTTTGCCGAACGCGCGGGCCAGATATTCTTCGGCTTTGGATTCGAGATCCCAATTTGTCATGCGGATTCCTTCAATCGACTGACTGTCAAAACCGCCGCTTAGCTTCGCCTTCTGGAGTTGCGCCGCGGTCATTTTGACGATGAGAACCGGTGTTGCCTTCGGAGCTGTCGCCTTGGAGGCATCCCCGATGGGGATGAAGTAGACCTCTGAGTTAGGAACCCTGACACCGCGACGCGTCGTATAGTATTCAACCGCTTGTGCGACGACCGCATTGCCGCCCGTCACGATCAAATGACGATTCCACGGAATTTCTTTTTCCAACGTACCGATTGCTACGGTGTCTGGCTTTACCAGAGCGCTCGCTTGGATGAAGGCGTCGTAAGCTCCGGCCACGAGGAGGTAGATGCCGATGAGGAAAGCGAAAAACGCCAGCCGTCGCAGGATGTACATTCAGCGGCAATGCTCTACGTTTAGCGCGCCTAATCGAGCGCGAATTCTTGCATCTTGCTGCAAGCGGTTTTGCTTGGGTTAGGATGTTATCGAGCGGGATGCGCTAGGCCGACCCTCGCTGCACGCGCGGACGAAGCCGGATCTCTATTCTATCGCTCGCTGCGGGCCGTAAAGGTATTGCTCGCTGCGCTGCGCTCCACCTTGACTGTGCTCGCTCCGCAAGATGGAGGTCGTTATCGGTTGCGTTCGAGGAGCTATTTGCTCGTTCTGAAGTGGAGTGACGGCTCACCGCGTGATCGAGATGTCGCGCAGTGCCTTTGCGATTCGCGCTTTCACTTTTTGCAGCTCGTCCTTCGGCACCGGGTGCCCTTCGGCTTCTTCGATTAGGTGATCGAGCAGGATCTTGCGACGGCCTCCTCTGCGGTGGGCCGCGAGTGTTTTCCGCGTGAGCTTCCGTTGCAGCTTCGATCTTGGGTCTGCCGTAGTAGAGGAATGCGGTCCGCCTACGAGCAGATCGTAGCGAATCAGCCCGGTGACGTAGGCGGAGACTGATGGATAGCCAAGCTCCTGCCAGCGCAGGTCAGCCAAGCGCCAGATGTCGAAAGGGAAGGTAACACGATCGCGGACGGCGCTCAGCCTGCACCGGAAGGTCGTGCCGGCTCCGCGCGGCGATGTCCTGCAGATGGTGAATCCGCTCAATCACCTGCACGAGTAAACCCTCGCGTTTCTGCCCTGGCCGATAGCGGGAAACGAGCTCGTGCTCCACCCCGTCTTGGGCTGCTTGAGTGTCACAGGCGATCGCAACGGTGATCTCGTGCTTCGCGTCCGATCGCAAATCGTAGCAGACCAGCTCAGTGAGCGTGCTGTGCTCGAATTCCGCGCAGCGCCGCTTCACTGCGGGAGCAAGCAATCCAGGGAGCGTAATGCTTTTCCGGACTCCTCTTGGCATATCCCATTTCCTCCCGCAGACCCAAACATCATCCTTGCTTGAAGCCGGGGTGCTTGGCAAGCCATCCGTCCAGCCGCCGGAGCGTGCACTTGCCGAGAGAGAACGGCGTGTCAGCGGCGTTCTTGATCTGCGACACCGCCGTCCGGCCGATGCCGGAGAGAACGGCCAACTCGGCACTGTTGAACTGACGGTGGGGAAACTTGGCAGCCAGGAACAGCAAGGCTGCGATGGTTGTCGCTGAGGTAAACGTCTCGTTCTCTGCTGGTTGCCGGTGGCGTGTCGTGGCTGCTTTCATAGGGCTCTTTCTTCTTGCCTCAGCGTATGTTCAGATGAACACAACGGCAATATTCCAGCGGTAGCCACTTCGTCGGAGGAGAACCCGATCATCTCACCGGGCGAGCGCTTTTCGACCCGAGCTGGCCACCGGCAGCCGCAAACCTGTCAAAAAATTTCGCAGGTCGGTAGAGGTCGTCTGATGCGCGTCCGAGAACACGGGAGAAAGAACGGCGCGCCGTCCATCAGGTCAGCAAAAAACGGGGTGTAGACCCTTCGTGTCGAGCCACTTCTGGAGCAAGTGCGCCGGAGCAAGCGCGGCAAGCAAACTCAACCCTGCCTTCATTGCCATGACCGAAATCCAAGTAAAGAGACTCGTAAACGAAGCCGTTCTACTCCACCGCGACATCGCCATCCGCACGGAGCGTCTGAAGACCCTCAAAGCCGACCTCGTTCGCGAGGCGCGCCGCCACGAACACGAATTCACGCTTACTGACAACGGCGGCTCCCGTTGGTCCGTCACCGGAAACAACGGCTGCATCGCCCGTGTTAACTTCCCGGCAGCAGCGCTCGTTTCGCATATTGATTCCGAGAGCGAAACCTTTGACCTAGTCCTCGGCCTTGCCGGCGAGGCGCTCGATCGGCTTTTTGCATCGAAGTATTACCTCCGGCCGATCGCTGCATTTCGCGAGGAGGTCATTGGCGCTCTGCCGAGCGTCGAAGCCGACAAACTGCTGGAGCTCTGCCAGACGACATCCGCCCCGCGCGTGAGCTTCGAGACAGCGCAACCAAAGACTTTGTAACGCGAGGACCACTTCCACATGCGCTACAAGA
>JALYZW010000228.1 GCA_030945725.1 Verrucomicrobiota bacterium
GCGTTGATCATGAGCGCGCCGAGTTCGTGCAGTTGTCCGGCTGGCGTCGCGACGACGATCGTGGGCGCAACGGAGGAAGTCGCGAACTGTCCGGCGGTATTGCCCAGGAAGACTTTGAGGCTCGCCGTGAGAAAGTGCTCGTGCGCAGCGGTAATCGAACCGGCCCGCCATCGTTCGCCCACCGTGTGTGCGAGTGGCGCCACGACCTGGCGTAGCAAGCCTTGATGGCCAAGCGCGACGAGCGCGCGCTGCAGGTTCTCTTCGAGTTGTTTGGCGCTAAGCGACTTCACGCTTTCCAAACATGCGTCGTGGAAAGCTTGCGCTGGAATTTTCGCGGCGTCACTCGGCCGCTCCCCCGTCGCCTCTGCGACGAGCTGCTTGAGCCGATCGGTCCGCAGTCGCGCAACATTTCCGATGCTGTGCCCTGCGGACGTGGCCAGCCGCAGAAGAACGAGACGCTCAATCTCTGCGTCGGAATAAAGCCGCCGGTTCGTCGCAGTGCGCTCAGGTTCGACAGCGCTATAGCGCTTTTCCCAGACGCGGATGACGTGCTGCGAAACACCACTCCGGGACGAAGCAATGCGGATGGAGTGGTGTGGCTTTGTCATCGAAGTTAAGTTAGACAAACAATAAACATTTGCAAAGAAGGTTTTCAAGACCAAGCGGACATGCGAGAGCTTTAGCCTGCTTCAGCTCCGCTTTGACAAAATCCAAACAACCGTTTGACAATCTAGTCGAAGCTTAGACAGTTTCATCCAATCATACAGAACAAGCACATCATGTTTAACAAAATCGATCGTCCATTCCTGTTCGCCGCGTTCATCAGTTTGCTCGTTAGCGTCGCGCTCTGGTTTCTCGTTAATCGCGATTACGGCGTTTTCGTCGGCCTCTGGGTCCCGAGCATCCTCGCGCTCTGGGTCGGTGTTCGCCTCGTTCTGCTTGCCAACTTGGTTTCGAGGAGGAACCGCAATGTTTGAGTATCTGTTCCCGATCTTTGCCTTTGGGCTCGTCGTTACAGGCATCGTCTGCAAGGGCCTCATCACCGCCGCCGACATGGCGAAAGCCGATCGCGAAGCGCATCGGCGCGAGCAGGAGCAAACTAGCGCGCCCGCGATTCGGGTCGTGGCGAAGTCGGAGGTGGCAGCGTGATCAGCAATCGCGCATTTCGTCCAAATCTGGACAACCGAGGCCGAATGATCCGAGCCGCAACATCCGCGATCTGTGCCGGCTGTGGCGCCCTCGTCGTAAGGCCTCACCCGTTTCTCGGAACTGTGTTCTTCGCCAGCGCGGCCTTTCTGCTTTTCGAGGCACTCCGCGGCTGGTGTGCGCTTCGAGCGTGCGGCGTGCGGACAAAGTTTTAGCTTACGTGAAAGAGGTCCTTATCGTAGGCGCCGGCCCGGGCGGTCTCGCTTCGGCAATCCTGCTCGCCAGCCAGGGTGTGAAGGTGAAGATCGTCGAGCGGTTGCCGATTGTCGGCGGGCGCACCTCGAGCATCGAAGCGAACGGCTACAGGTTCGATCTGGGCCCAACGTTTTTCTTATACCCGCGCGTGCTCGAAGAGATATTCCGGGTCGCTGGCGCCGAGCTTCGCGAAGAGGTGGAGCTCGTCAGGCTGGATCCGCAATATCGCGTTCAATTCGGCGCCGGCGGAGAACTAGAGTGCACGCCGAATATCGCGCGCATGGAGGAGCAGATCGCAGCGCTCGCACCACCGGACGCACCCGGCTTCCGCAAATTCCTGTTTGAAAATCGCATCAAGCTCGAGCTGATGGAGCCCTGCCTCGAGACGTCATTCGATGGCTGGCGCAGCATCTTCAATCGCCGCCTCTTCCGCATGCTGCCGATGCTTCGCCCGCATCAATCGCTCGATACTTACCTCACAAGATTTTTCAGCGATGAACGCGTGCGACTCGCCTTCTGTTTCCAATCAAAATATCTCGGCATGTCGCCGTTCCGCTGCCCGAGCTTGTTCAGCATCCTGAGCTTTCTCGAGTATGAGCATGGAGTGTGGCATCCAATCGGTGGCTGTGCCGCCATCACGTCAGCGATGGCACGAGTCGCGCAGCGCCTGGGCGTCGAGATTCATTTGAACGAGCCGGTGAAAGAAATTCTCTTCTCCGGTCGGAAAGCCATCGGCGTTCGGAGCGACAACCAAATCTACAAGGCGGACGCGGTAATCGTGAACGCCGACTTCGCGCGCGCGATGGAGCGGCTCGTTCCGGACCGGCTTCGTCGCCGCTGGGCCAATCGGAAGCTGGCGCGCAAGAAATACTCCTGCTCGACCTTCATGATCTATCTCGGGATCGAAGGCCGGTTCGACCTTCCGCATCACAACATCCACATCTCAGAAGATTACGAAGGGAATCTCGACGAGATCGAGAACCAGCACGTCCTGAGTCGAGATCCATCATTCTATGTCCAGAACGCGAGCGTGACCGATCCGACGCTGGCGCCAAACGGTCACAGCGCGCTCTACATCCTTGCGCCGGTCACGCACCAACACGCGAACGTCGACTGGTCGAAAGAACGCAGTCCGTTTCGCGATCTCATGATCAAGCGAATCGCGAAGCTCGGTTTCACCGATGTCGAATCGCGCATCCGATATGAACGCGTCATCACGCCGGACGACTGGGATACGCGCTATGAAATTTACCGCGGAGCCACTTTCAATCTCGCGCACACGCTCGATCAGATGTTGCACCTGCGGCCACATAACCGCTTCGAGGATCTCGACGGGATGTACCTCGTCGGCGGCGGCACGCATCCAGGCAGCGGATTGCCGGTGATTTTCGAGAGCGCGCGAATTAGCTCGCGACTGCTGCTGGAGGATCTCGGCGTAAACGTCGATTGGCAGGAACTCGCACGCGATCGTACCTCGCACACGCGCCGCGAGGAGCACCTCGTCGCATGAAGGTGCTCGCGCAAATCGCGACGCGTCACGATGGCGTCGAATCGGAATCAACCGGACGTGCTGTTGATTCCGCGATTTCATCCGCGCGAACCGCGCAAATCGCGTGGGCGAGTCAGCCATTACGCGAACGACTCGAGACCATTCGCCGCGCGCGATCGACCATCGCTTTGGAATGGATGTCGCTCGCGCAATCGGCGAACGATCTTCGCGATCGTCCGATTGCAGAAATTCTCACGTCGGAAATCCTCCCGCTCGGCGACGCCTGTCGATTCCTTGAGCGCAAAGCGGAGAAGATTCTGCGGTCGACCCGACTCGGCGCGCGCGGACGGCCGTTGTGGCTGGCTGGCGTCGACACCGAAATCCGCCGCGAGCCTTACGGCGTCGTTCTCGTCATCGGGACGAGCAATTACCCACTGTTTCTGCCCGGCGTTCAGGCGCTGCAGGCGCTGGCCGCGGGCAATGCAGTGCTGATCAAACCAGGCCGCGGTGGTGCGGCCGCGGCAACGGCATTCGCCGAGATCCTGCTTCGCGCGGGCTTACCGCGGGACCTTCTTCATGTGCTCTCTGAGTCCGCGGCGGACGCACAGCATGCGATCCTGTGCGGCGTCGACAAAGTCTTTTTCACCGGCAACGCGACGACTGGTGAAACGATTCTCGCGCAGTGCGCGGAAACGATCACGCCGGCGACCGTTGAACTGTCCGGCTGCGACGCGATGTTCGTGCGCGAAAATGCCGATCTCGACCTCGTTGTCCGCGCGATTCAATTCGGTCTGCGCCTCAATAATGGCGCGACTTGCATCGCACCACGCCGCGTCTTCGTGCATCACGCGCTTGCAGCTGAGCTCGAGGCGAAACTGCGCATCGCGCCGCTCGAGCAGTCCTCGATGATGCATCCTCAACTGTCGGAATGCGTGACCGATGCGCTCCTTTCCGGCGCCGATCTTACCCGCGGAAGCATCGAGTTGCCGGCGCCGCTTCTCTCCCTCCCGATCATCTTAAACTCCGTCACGCCGGCGATGCGCATCGCGCGAGAAGACATCTTCGCGCCGGTCTTGTCGCTCATCACCGTCGCGGACGATGACGAGGCGCTGCGTCTGTCGGCGCAATGTCCCTACTCGTTAGGCGCGACAATTTTCAGTGCCGACGAGCGAAGCGCCAGAATGATGGCGGCAAAAGTCCGCGCGGGCTCCGTCATCATCAACGATCTCATCGTTCCGACAGCTGATCCGCGCGTGCCCTTCGGCGGCCGCGATCGGAGCGGCTTCGGCACGACGCGCGGCGCGGAGGGCTTGCTGGAAATGACCGTAGCGAAAGTGGTTAGCTTGCGGCGCAGAAAATCGCACCGGCATTTCGAGACTGCGCAGCCGGGCGACGCCGAGATGTTCGCCGCCTATATCCAAGCGGCACATGGATCTGGACTACAGCAACGACTCCGCGGCCTCGGACAACTTCTTCGCACGATGATGAAGCGCTCTCGCAAATGAAAAAACAGAGTGACGATCCGGTTGGCGTAATTGGCTCCGGTCTGGGCGGACTTGCGGCGGCGTGCGTACTCGCTGCACGCGGCTACCGCGTCACAATGTTCGAGCGCAACGAATGGCTCGGTGGCAAAGCGACCGTGCTCGAGCAGGACGGATTCCGCTTCGATATGGGGCCGACAATTGTCACGCTGCCATCCGTTCTCCGCCGCATTTTCTCCGAGGCTGGTCGACGGCTCGAAGACTATCTTGAACTTGTTAGGCTTGATCCGCAGTGGCGCTGTTTTTTCGACGACGGTTCGCAGCTCGACCTCGTGCAAGACGTCGACGCCATGGCGTCCACGCTCGATGAATTTTCACCGGGACATAAATCCGGCGCCGGCTACAAACGCTTTGCCGATTTATCGCAAAAGCTGAGCGACATTTCCTCTCGCTTCTTTTTCTACAAACCGATCGGCGGACTGCGCGACATGTTCGACCTGAAGGCGTCATTCGATCCCACGATGCTCCGCGATGTGATGGCGATGAAGATGGGGCGCAGCGTTGCGTCCGTTGTTCGCTCGCATACTCCGGACTCGCGCGTGGCGCAGATGATGGATCACTTCACGCAGTACGTCGGATCCTCTCCGTATGGTTCCCCGGCGGTGTTGTGCGGCATCGCACACATGCAGACCGACGAAGGAATTTGGTATCCGAGGGGCGGGACTGCCGCGGTGCCTCGTGCCCTCGCTACACTCGCTCGCGAGCTTGGCGTCGAAATTCGGACATCGACAGCGATCGAAAAAATTCTGACGCACGCGGGGAAGGTGACGGGGGTCCGCACCGATGCGGGCGAAGAAGTTGCGCTCAGCGCGCTTGTTTCGAATTGCGATTCCGTGCGGACACATCGCGACCTCGTCCGAGGAGACGCGGCGAAAGCATTTGAAAAGCGCCGTCGCTACGAACCGGCTTGTTCCGGCGTGGTCCTCTATCTCGGCCTCAACAAGCGCTATGAACATCTCGCGCATCACGACTTTGTTTTCAGTCGTGATCCCCGCGAAGAATTCGAATGGATCTACAAGAAAGGCGAGCCGGCGCCTGATCCAACTTGTTATCTCGCGGCGACGTCCTGCACGGAATCAACGACCGCGCCTGCCGCCGGCGAGGCGCTTTACGTTCTCGTGCACACGCCCTACTTGCGGCCGCATCACGACTGGAAACAAATGTTTCCGGCCTATCGCAAAGTGATCCTCGATAAACTCAAACGCACAGGACGGATGCCTGATCTCGAGGAGCGAATCGTCTTCGAAAGCGCGCTCACGCCGCAGGATATCCACGATCGGTATCATGTTTTAAATGGCGCAATCTACGGCCTCGCGAGTCATGGCCGTTTCCTTGGCGCATTCAAACCGGGCAATCGTTCGCAGGACTTGCGCGGGTTGTATCTCGCCGGTGGCGCAGCTCACCCAGGACCCGGGATGCCGATGGTAATGATGAGCGGTTGGATCGCCGCCGACGCGTTGGATCAGGATGATTTAGTCAACAAGGCAGCGGCGAAGCGTGGCGTGATCGAACCGGACATGGCACTGGCGTGAGTGTGCAGACTGCAGTGGCTGTTGCGTCGCCTCGCGACCGGACGCGCGAAGCTTTGCCGCGCATATCTCCGATGCTGCTGACCTGGTTCACCTGGTATTCGAAGCGTTATCTGCGTCGCCATTTTCATTCGCTCCGCATCTCGCGGGCTGGCCTTCCGCCACGCGATTCGACAGCGCCACTCGTGATTTTCTCGAATCACGCTTCGTGGTGGGACCCACTTCTCTGGCTGGCGTTGAAAGCTGAATTCTTCCCCGATCGGCGCGCGTTTTCGCCGATTAACGATGCGGCTTTACAGCGCTACAAAATCCTTTCCGCGCTCGGCTTTTTTGGGGTCGAGCAAGCGACTCGTCGCGGCGCGATTCAGTTCCTCCGAACGGCGGATGCAATCCTGAGCGAGCCTGGAAATATCGTTGCGCTGACGCCGCAGGGGCGATTTGCCGATCCGCGTGAACGACCACCGCGTTTCGAGGCCGGGCTGGGACATCTGGCGACGCGTGTGCGGGGCGCAGTCTTCGTGCCGATGGCGTCGGAATTTGTGTTTTGGGAGGAGCGGCTGCCAGAAATTCTGGTTCGATTCGGCGCACCCGTCGCGACCGATGACATTCGCGACGCCGACAGCGCGACACTCCTTTTCGAGCAGCAACTGGAGGCAGTCCAGGACGCTCTCGCGGCGGAAGTGGAGCGTCGTCAGCCCGACGATTTTCGAACCATCCTGCGCGGTGCCGGTGGCCAGGGTGGAGTCTACGATTGGTATCGTGCGGTGAAGGCGAGACTGCGCGGCGAAACGTTTGTCCGTGAGCACGGTAACCGATGATCTCGACGGCTTTGGCGGTGTTCGCGCTGCTGCTTGCAGCCATTTCTTGCGCACTCTTTGTCACGAATCTGCGTTTGTATCGGCTGCTTCCGCTGGCGCGTAAATCGGACCGGCGTGCTGTGTCCATCCTCATCCCGGCGCGGGATGAAGAGCGTAATATCGCCGGGACGCTCGCGGCCGTGCTCACGAACCGCGATGCCGAGTTCGAAGTCATCGTGCTCGATGACCACTCCTCCGACGCTACTGCGCAGATCGTGGCAGGGGTTGCGAAGAACGATCCGCGCGTCCGGATTGAGGCGGCGCCGCCCTTACCTGCAAATTGGTGCGGGAAGCAACACGCATGTCATATCCTCGCGGGGCTGGCGCGGCATTCGCTGTTCGTATTTCTCGATGCCGACGTTCGCCTCGCACCCGACGCTCTCATTCGCCTGACCGCGTTTGTGCAAGAAAGCGGCGCGCAACTCGTGAGCGGAGTTCCGCGACAGGAACTTGGCACGTTCTCCGATCACCTTCTGTTACCGCTCATCCACTTTGTGCTGCTCGGCTTTCTGCCGCTGGCGATCATGCGGCGCGCTGGCTCGTCTGTGTCCTGTTCGGCTGGTTGCGGGCAGCTTCTTGTAGCCGAACGCGATGCTTACTTCGAGGCGGGCGGGCACGCCGCATTCCGAGACCAAATGCACGACGGCCTCAAGCTGCCGCGCGCGTTCCGGACGGCGGGATTTCGGACCGACTTGTTCGACGCAACTGACGTCGCGACTTGCCGAATGTATCAAACCAACGCCGAAGTCTGGCGCGGTCTCAGCAAGAACGCTTCGGAAGGACTTGCAGCACCAAAGACTATCGCGCCGATGACGGTCATGCTTCTCGTCGGACAAGTGCTGCCCTTCCTTCTTCTCGGAATGGCTGGCGTCCTGCCGCCCGCCGCGCGTGTCATTTCCACGGTTGCAGTTATCCTGGTCCTATTACCGCGGCTACTCTCGGTCCGGCGGTTTCACCACTCGTTAGGTAGTGCGCTGCTTCATCCACTTGGCATCCTAGCTCTGCTCGCGATCCAGTGGTTCGCGTTTGTCCGTCAGCTCCTGGGTAAGCCTGCTGAGTGGAAGGGTCGCCAATACGGCACCGCGACATCAAATCTCGTTTGAATCGAAGGCCGGGTTCACGTCGACGCGAGCCGCCTCTTAGCTGAACGCGCTATTCAGCGTGCCTGGAGGGATTCGAACCCCCAACCTGCTGATCCGAAGTCAGCTGCTCTATCCGGTTGAGCTACAGACACCTTTCGAGCACCGCGGGTGCATCACTCCGAGCCCGACTGCGCGTAAATGACGGCCTCACGCCGGGAACCAAGCCTCAAAGAGTCCGTCGCCGCGGTCAAGCGCTGCGGCTTTGATCTCGCTGTAGCCCGACAAGACCGCCCCTTCGCGCTGTCCGGTCTCCGACGTCGGTTCGGTCGACCGAAACGACGCGTCCTCCGGCGTTTCCTCGAGGTACAATTGCAGCTCGCCATGCGACGCGTAATTGCGCCCGGCGATGATTTCTTTCCCGCGCCGGCGCGCGTCGGCCTCTGAGTCTGCGCGCACCCAAACCGTGGCAATCCCCGATTGGTCGGTGGCACAGCCGGCGTGGTCCGTGCCGGCGCGAACATCGGTCATCATGCGGTAAAGTTGCATCGTGGATCCGGGTGCACGCACGCTGTCCATCGCGGGCGCCCACACTATTGGCCGGTTTTCTTTGGCGCAGAAGGAAAAAGTAGCTCGTCGCGCTGCGCTTCCGCGGTTGTCGGTTTCCGCACCGCGGGCGAGTCTTACGGCACTTTCCATGAATGCAGACAGCAAAGATTTCTTGAAACAGCTGGTCGAAACTCCGAGCCCGTCCGGCTACGAGCAAGACGTGCAGAAGCTCGTCCGCGACCGGATTCGGTCGTGGTGCGACGACGTCCGGACGGACGTGATGGGAAACGTTTTCGGCCTGCGCAATCCGGACGGCAAACCGCGCATCATGCTCGCGGGACATTGCGACCAGATCGGCTTCATCATCCAGTACATTACCGACGAAGGCTTCCTGCACGTCGAGCCGATCGGCGGCGTCGATCCGGTCGTCGCGACCTCGCAGCGCGTCTCGATCATGACGCGCGACGGGCTCGTTCCCGGCGTGATCGGTCGGAAAGCGATCCACCTGATGGACGACGAGGACCGGAAAAAAGTGCCAAAGATTCATGAGCTTTACGTCGATATCGGAGCGACGAGCAAAGCGAACGCGCTCGAGCTCGTCTCGTTCGGAGACGCGGGCATTTTCCTCCAGCCCTACATCGAACTGGCGAACGGCCGCGCGGTCGCGATGGCGTTCGACAACAAAATGGGGACGTGGATTGTAACGGAAGTTTTGCGATTGCTGCACGGCCGTGAACTGAAGGCGTGCGTGGTCGGTGTCTCGACGGTGCAGGAGGAAATTGGATTGCGCGGCGCGGTCGCCAGTGCGTTCTCGAGTGATGCGGACGTCGGCATCGCGCTCGACGTGGCGCACGGAACAGACACACCGGGGATCGACAAAAAGCGCGCCGGCGACTTCCATGTCGGCAAAGGCCCGATGATCGCCCGCGGCGCGAACATCAACCCACGCGTCTTTGAGTTGATGGTCGCGACGGCCGAGAAAGAAGGCATTCCGTTTCAGATCGCATCCGCGGCGCGCGGCACCGGGACCGACGCGAACGTGATGCAAATCTCGCGCGGCGGCATGGCGACCGGGCTGCTCTCCGTGCCGCTCCGCTACATGCACACGCCTAACGAGTTGTTGTCGCTCGAGGATCTCGAGAACACGGCGCGGCTGCTGGCCGCATTTTGCGCAGCTGTCGGCCACGATCACGATTTCGTTCCGTGACCTTGCGCTCCGCACTGGCTGCGATGCTGCTGGTTGCGACGGTCGCCGCCGGCGACAGCCCGCTCCGAAATCCGCACGACGCCTTTTGGAATCAGAATGCCCCGAATGCTTTCCGCGCGAAATTTGAAACGAGCAAAGGCGCCTTCGTGATCGACGCGCATCGTGGGTTCGATCGCTTTTACAATCTGGTGCGTGTCGGTTTCTTCGATGACTCGCGTTTCTTCCGTGTGCGCGCCGGGTTCATTGCAATTCCGTTATCGCAGGCGAGAGGATGCGCGGCGTCTCGGCCCGTTGCCGAAGGCCCGCAGAGTTCGACGAAAGTTTTCCCCGCGCTGCGTACGCGGACACGAAAAACGCGGCGCACCCTTTCGGCGCGCCGCGTTGATCAGGAAGAAAACAGACTGCTTACTTCACTTTTTTTTGCGCCGCTTTCACCATCGCGAGATGGCCCTTCAGCGTCGGCAGCGATTTCTGGGCGAACGCCTTAATGTCCGCATCTTCGCCGACCTTCGCCTCTTTCGTAAAATCGGCGATGTCCTTGTTATGGTCGCTCACCATCATGGCGAGATAATCCTTGTCGAACGTGCTGCCTTTCATCTCACTGACCGGCGCTTTTCCAAGCTTGATCCCCTTTTTCTTCGCAATCGCGGTCAGCTCTTTGTTCACCATCGTGTGATCGGCCACCATCTTCGCGCCGACCTGCTTCACGTCCGGGCTCACGCCTTGTTTCTCCGCCATGTGTCCCATTTCCACTTCCTTCATTCCGCCCATCGCCGCCGCCTTGACGAAATCAACATCCTTCGCGGCCACGCCCTTGGCCTCGCCCGGACCCTTCATCGCGACCGGCATGTCTTTCTTGATGTTCGGGTCGGTCGTGGCCCGGCCCTTATTCGTCATCGCGGGATCGCTGCTTTGCGCCGCGGCCGTGGCACAAAGGCCGACAATCGCGAACGTGGCCACCGAAAGGCGGCAGATAAGATTTCGATTAATTTTCATGGTCTAGATTTTTGATAATTTTTACAGGTTTCGCCGTTGTTGTCGGCACCTAAGCATCGCACTCGCCCCGTGTTCTGGATGTGACAGTCGCACAGGCCTAACGACCGAGACGCTGCGGCTCTGTCACCGGTTCTACTTACTTCTGCGTCTCTGCGCCGCGCTGGTTCCGGTAAGAACTCTCCACCCGCTCGGCGACATCGTGATACCCGTAATCCGCCTCGTAAATCTGCTTCATCGCGGCGATCGATTTATCCGCCTCCCCCATCCGCTCGTAAACCAGGCCCAGGTTGTAGATGATCTCCTTTTTCATCGCGTCCATCGGCACGATTTCCTTCGCCGCTTCTTCCAGTTGCTTGGCCGCCAGATCCAGCATTCCCAGCTCTCGATAGCAGCGACCCAGCAGATTCATCGCGCGCAGCCGCACGCTGGGATTTTGCCGCGCACGTTGCAATTCCGGCAGCGCTTCGCGTGACCGTGCGGCGTTCAGTAAATGTTCGCCCAGCTCGAAACGAAGCTGCAGATCGGTCGGGTTTCGCTCCGATCGTTTACGCGCGTCCTCGACCGACAGCGCAGCGCGATTTTTCCTTGCTTCGACCAGGACGCTCGCGGCTTCTGCGTACTGAGGTGAATCCGTCGCCATCGATTCCAGCGACACCTCCAGCGTCGAGATCGCGTGCTCGGACTGACGCATCTTCAACTCCGAAATCTTGCGGACGATCCCCGCATCGCTCCGATTCGTTAACTCCGCGCCGTATTCGTACCAGGCAATTGCGCTCTCGAGATCGTCCTTCTGTTCGTGCAATGCACCAAGCCGCCGCGCCAACTCGGCGTTCTGCGGCTCCGCTTGGTGCCGGGCATAAATTTCCGCGATCTGCTCCTCCAGCGATTCGCCGGTGAGCTGCATCCGATTTTGTTGCTCCAGCGAAACAGCCGCAGCCTTGTCCTTGATCAGGTCGCGATAGCTCTCTGCCTGTGTCCACCCGCCCGTCGTCATCGACGCGCGCGCTGAAGCATCTTTCCCGCGACGCACGGCCTCGGCATCGAGCGGATTGATCTCGCTGATCCGGCTGTAGATTTCGACCTCGCGCTCGGCCTCACCGAGTTCGTGATGAAGCCGGCCCAGCTCGTGCAGGATCTTCACGTCCCGCGGGTCCTCCTCCAACAACGTTTGCAACGCGAACACCGCGACCTCCGGCCATCCCGCCGCCGAGGCCGCTTGCTTCAAAAGCAGATTTGCCTGGCGATGGAAGGGCTCATTTTCGAGCACCTCTTCGATCAACTCCACTGCGCGCGCCGGATTGCGCTTCATCTCCCGCTGCGCCTTCAGCACGTCGAGCGACGCGCTGGAAAGGTTAAAAAAGCGCTTCTTTTCGGCACGTGCTTTCGTGATTTCGGCGCGGCGCAACAGTTGACGGCCGGTCAGAAATTCCGGCTCCTGTTTCAGGATCCCTTGCAGCAGTGAGATGGCGTAACCGATGTTCCGCAGCTCCATCGCCGCCACGGCTTTCAGCCAGTGACTCCGCGCCGGCTCGCTCAACTCTTTCTCCGTCTTCACCGCCATCTACTTAGAAGAGTTATCGTCCGTCGTTTTGACCAAAGTCGAGAAATCCCAGAGCGAACCAACCGCCACCGGCAGAACACAAACGAGAATCCAATCGGAAGCGAAATTTAATTCGGAAGCCAGAAAACCAGAAAAGGAATCTCGAAACACACTCACGATTTTTTTCTGGATTCCTGGTTTCCAAATTCAATCTGCCGGCCTCTCCACAGGCATCACAACAGATCCATCTGCGGCTTGACCGCCGGCTCGCGTTTTCGTTTCGATTTTCGCGGCGCTTTTCGACGGGTTGTCGCATCATTCGGCTTCTCGAGTTGCGCGAGAATTTCGCGTGCGCGCGCCAGAATTTCCTTGGGCAATCCGGCCAGCCGCGCGACCTGGATGCCATAGCTTCTGTCCGCGCCACCGGGGATGATCTTGCGCAGGAAAATGATTTGCTCATTCCATTCGCGCACCGCCACATTGTAATTCGCCACGCCGTTCCGCTCGCTCGCGAGCTTCGTTAGTTCATGATAATGCGTCGCGAAAAGCGTCCGCGACTTCAACTTATCGTGGAGAAATTCCGCCACGCTCCACGCGATCGAAAGCCCGTCGAAGGTCGACGTGCCGCGCCCGATTTCGTCGAGAATGACGAGGCTGCGCTCCGTCGCGTTATTCACGATGTTCGCCGTCTCATTCATCTCCACCATGAACGTCGACTGGCCGCGCGAGAGATCGTCATTCGCGCCGACCCGCGTGAAAATCCGGTCCACCACGCCGATCTCCGCGCTCGCCGCCGGCACAAAACTGCCGATCTGGGCCAGTAACGTAATCAGCGCCACCTGACGAATGTAGGTCGACTTCCCCGCCATGTTCGGTCCGGTGATAATCGCGAGCCGCGTTTTCTCATCGAGCGACGTGTCGTTAGGCACGAACTTCTCCTCCGCGAGCGTTTGATCCAGCACCGGATGCCGCCCATCGCGGATGTGCAGGCGCAGCGATTCGTTCAAGGTGGGCCGGCAATATCCGTACAGCCTCGCCGTCTCCGCGAAAGCGCAGATCACATCGAGCGTCGCGATCGCCTCGGCGGTCTGCTGAATCGCGGGCAGTTCCCGTAACGTTTCTTCTCGCAGGGTTTGAAACAGCTGATACTCGAGATGCCGCGCTCGCTCATCCGCTCCCAGGATTTTCCCTTCCACTTCCTTTAACTCGGGCGTGATAAACCGTTCGCCGCCCACCGTGGTTTGCTTGCGCGTGTAATGGGCCGGCACGCTCGCCAGGTTCGATTTGGTGATCTCGATGAAGTAACCAAACACCGAGTTGAAACGCACCTTGAGCGATTTGATCCCGGAGCTCTGGATCTCCCGCTCCTGCAATTCGGTGATCCAGTTTTTTCCCTCGCGTGAGGCCTGCCGAAATTCATCCAGGGTCGCGTCGTATCCATCGCGGAAAATTCCACCCTCCTTCAACGCGAACGGCGCATCGTCCTGGATCGCGCGGCCGAGCTTCTCCGCCAGCTCCGGCATCTCGCGTATCCCCTCCTGGATCGTGCGGCCTAACGAGTGGCCGTTCCCGTTTTCCGCGACCCGCCCAAACGCCACCCGCTCGAGCAGCAGTTGCAGCTCTCGTTTCAGCTCTGGGATTTTTTGCAGGGACGTTTTCAGCGCCACGAGGTCGCGCGCGTTCCCCGCAGCCTGGCCCAGCCGTCCGCCCGCTCGGGCGATATCGCGCATCGATTTCAGGGCGGCGCGGACCGATCCGAGCAGATCCAGTTCCCCCAATAATTCGGCGATCAACTGCTGCCGTCGGTCGATCTCCCGGACATTTCGGAGCGGCTGCAAAATCCAGCTTCTCAATTTCCGTCCGCCCATCGGGGTCACGGTTCGATCCAGTGCCGCGAGCAGACTGGTGTCGCGCGCGCCGCGGGACGAGACGAGCTCGAGATTCGCCTGCGTGGCGGCGTCGAGCACCAAGGAGTCGCTCTCCAGATCGCAGCGCAGTCCGGTCAGGTGATCGATCTTCCGCCGGAGCTGATGCTTCAGGTAATGAACGATCGCCCCGGCCGCTGCGATCGCCGCCAGCATCTGCGCGCAACCGAATCCGTCGAGCGATTTGACGCGGAAATGTTCGCAGAGCGTGAACTCGGCGTGCTCCGGCAGGAACGCGTAGTTGTCGTACGGAAGCGCTTCCGCGAGTTCCGCGAAATCGGTCGCCTGCGTGTCGCTCACCAGGAGTTCGGACGGCGCGACGCGCGCGAGTTGATCGAGCAGCGCGCCGCGGTCAGCGAGCTGCGCCAACCGAAATTCCCCGGTCGTCAGGTCGGCGTATGCGAACCCAAACGCGCCCTCCTGCGCGTATATCGCACCGAGATAATTCGGCCGATTTGCTTCGAGCAGGTCGAGCTCGCTCACCGTCCCCGCCGTGATGATTTGCGTAATCTCGCGCGAGACGATTTTCCCCGGCTGCGGTTCGCTCGTTTGATCGCAAATCGCGAGGCGTTTGCCGGCCTTGATCAGCTTCGCGATGTAACCCGGCGCGGCATGATACGGGACGCCGCACATCGGCACGTCGTTGCGCTTCGTCAGCGCCACATTCAAAAGCGCGGACGCCGTTTTCGCGTCCTCAAAAAACATCTCGTAGAAGTCGCCCAGCCGAAAGAGCAGGAGCGTGTCCAGCGGCACGCTCGCGCGCAGTCGCTGGTACTGCTGCATCATGGGCGTGAGCGCGGCGGACATCCGATCAGCTTGAGATCGGCGGCGCGTCTTTGCCAGTTCGGACTTCGAGGCCGAAATGGCGCTCGTCTTGCGGCCGCGCCTTACACCGACGCAGGCTCGTGCGCCTCAACCGTTTCGCTCTCGGCCGGCATCGAATCGATTGGCGCCGCTTCGATCGCGACAATCTCAAAATCACCGCCGCCCTGCTCCGTGGTCAGCGACACGTGGTCGCCAATTTTCCGGCCGAGCAGCACCTGACCGATCGCGGTTTGGTACGAAATGATCCCCTGATCCGGATCGCTGTCCCACGCTCCGAGGAGCGTGTAGCGCTCGCGCTCGCCCGTCGACGATTTCAGGGTCACGACCGTTCCGATCGACACCTGGCTCAGATCCGGATTTTCAAACGTGGTCCCGCGCGCATTCTGCAGCGCCACTTCCAGCTCGGATTTCCGGCGCATTAAAACGGCCTGCATTTCCTTCGCCGCCTTGAACTCAAAATTTTCGCGCAGATCGCCGTACGACCGCGCGACTCCGATCTCTTTGCTGTTCTCCGGGATTTTCTTGTTGATCAACTCTTCGTACTCCACCTTCCGCTTATCGAGGCTGCTCCACGACACGACGAGCGCTTCGCTCTTTTCCTGTTTTTGTTCGCCGCTGATCACCGATTCGAGCTGCGGATAAAGCTTGATGATGCGCGCGAGCAACGACCGTTTCGTCAACTCGTCGAACACCGGCGTGAGCATCAGCCGTCGCATCGCATCGCGCGCCACACTTGGTTCCGCGCCGGCAAACATATCCGGAATCAGCTCGCGATCGTCGAGCAAAAGGTCGCGCAGTTTGCTGCCGCGGTTGTTCTCATTGTGCTGGTCGCGTTCCAGCGCGGACAGAATCGCGCCGAGCAGATCCGGCGTCATTAGCTCGCGGTATTCGCCCGCGCGATCGCGGCAGAGCCAGACCAGCACCTCGCTCGTCATGGAGTGCTCGCGAATCCCGCGCTGCAAAAACGTGCGCAGCACTTCCTGTTGGCCAGCCTCCGCAAAAACCTTCGGCAAATAGGAGACGGCCCGCGCGTGATTGCTCTGCATCAACTGCAAGGCACGCGTTCCAAAGTTCGGCCCGAGCGCAGCCGGCAGTGCGTGCAAAACGCGGCGCTCTTTCCCGGCCGGAATCTTCGGCAGGATCGTAATCAAGCGCGCTTCCTCGTCGGTGATCAGGCGCGTCAGCGTCAGTTCCTCGTTCGTCGTGTGCAGCTTCGGGCTGCCCGCGAGCAGATCGTCGCGGCCCATCACCAACTCGAAAGTCAGCGACGGATTCAGGCGCTGATTCCGACCGGCTGCATCCTCGATCGCGTCCACGATCGGTTGGAGCTGTTTGTCCGGTTGGTCGAACTCGCTTTGAAATTTGATGATCTGATCCAACGCCGCGGCCTGTTCCTTCGGTTGCCGCGCCTGGTCGAAAAACGTGAGCAGCTCATTCGCGCGCGAAACCTTCTCGCGCCGCAGCTGGATCGGATCCGTCTTCTTGGTCGGGATCAGGAAGTAGCCTTCCTTCTTCAACAGTTTTTTCGTCGATTCCCACCAGCGTTTCCACTCCGCCTCGTTGAACAGATCGCCCGTCATCAGGTTGCCGATCTGCGTGATCGTGGCCTCACCGCCGAGGCTCTCCAGCACGTTTCGCATCACAGCCGTCGGATCCTTTTTCAGCTGCTCTTTCAGCGACGAAAGGTTGGTCGCCTTCTGCGCGAGAAAATGTTCCGGCGGGATCACGGCCAGATTGTCCGCCGCGTATTGCAATTGCATCGCGTGCCCTTTTTTTCCCGCGAAATCGATCACTATCTGGTTCACGATTAAATTCCACTCCGCGACCCGGCCGAAGCCCCAGCTCTTATGCAGGCAGAAGGTGCCCGGCTTCAATTTCGCCAGCTGATCGGCCCCCTTCGCCGTCAACGTTCCCCCTTCGACTAATTTCTCAAGTTCAGCGTCCATGCGGAACGTTTAAGTTACGGCGAAGGTCCTACTTCGCCAGATAAAACTGGCTCCCGAATCGCCCGAGCCGCTGTCTGTCGTCCCGCGCGAGCCGCGTCTGCAGGCCGCTCGGCGGCCCGCCCGCGCGAGCTTCCGCGGCCCGCTGTCCCGCAGTCAGGGCGCACCACTCGCTGTCATCCTGAACCGCGCAGACGGTGAAGGATCCCACACAAGCCCCACGATTTTCGCTTTCTGCGCGGGGGCAAACAACAGCCGCGGGTGGTTGCTGCCGCGCGATAACGCGAGGACGCCGACTGCATGGGCGAGGTCCTTCGC
>JALYZW010000237.1 GCA_030945725.1 Verrucomicrobiota bacterium
AGGAGCAGACCGACGTTATCGCCGGCGCGCGCTTCATCGAGCAGCTTGCGGAACATTTCGATGTCGGTGCAGGTCGTCTTCGCCGTATCGGTGATGCCGACGATCTCGACTTCTTCCATTTTCTTGAGGATGCCGCGCTCGACACGACCGGTGGCGACCGTGCCGCGACCTTCAATGTTGAACACGTCTTCGACCGGCATCAGGAACGGCTGATCAACCGGCCGCTCCGGGACGGGGATGTAATCATCAACCGCCGCGATGAGCGCGAGGATGTTCGCTTCCTGATCGGCGTCGCCATTTAGCGCCTTCAGCGCGCTGCCTTTAACGATCGGAATCGCGTCGCCTGGGAATTCGTATTGGGTGAGCAGATCGCGTACTTCCATCTCCACGAGATCGAGAAGTTCCGGATCGTCGACCATGTCGACTTTGTTCATGAAGACGACGACCGACGGCACACCGACCTGGCGCGCGAGCAGGATGTGCTCACGGGTCTGCGGCATCGGGCCGTCAGCGGCCGAGACGACGAGAATCGCACCGTCCATCTGCGCGGCGCCGGTGATCATGTTCTTCACATAATCGGCATGGCCGGGGCAATCGACGTGCGCGTAGTGGCGCTTGTCGCTCTGGTATTCCACGTGCGCGGTCGAGATCGTGATGCCACGCTCTTTTTCTTCCGGAGCGGCGTCGATCGAATCGTAGGCGCGCGCCTGCGCGAAGCCTTTTTTCGCGAGCACTGTCGTGATCGCTGCGGTGAGGGTGGTCTTGCCGTGATCGACGTGACCAATGGTGCCGACGTTCACGTGCGGCTTATCGCGTTTGAATGCTTCCTTAGCCATCTGGATTCTCCTTGTTCTTAACTAAACTAAACTGCGTCTTTTCGTTGAATTGTTTCTGCCGGCCGCAAGCTCGTCCTGAGCCCACAACCGGGATTGAACCGGTGACCTCGTCCTTACCAAGGACGTGCTCTACCAACTGAGCTATGTGGGCCGCTGTTCCTCATCTCGCTGCTCGTCGCGTTCCCGTGGAACTCGCGCCGAACCGGTTGCTTCCCGCCAGAGAGATAAAAGTCCCAAAGCCGCGTCAAACTTCGCAATTTGAACGACCGTGGGACCTTCTCGTTCTCCGCCAAAAGCGTCGGCAAGCTAACAGCCGCACTTCGAGTGTCAAAGCGAATTTTGTCTGCTTGAGCGCTCCGCCGAATCGCGCGTGAGAGAGGCTAATAATCGGCGCCGCGCCGCCCCGACATCATCTTCACCACCAGCACGATCACGATCAAAGCCACGACCCCAATTCCAATCCAAATCGGCATGCTCAGACCGTGGGAAGGCTCCGGTGTCGGAGCCGGCGTCGCGACCGGGACAGGAGTCGCGGCGGGCTGCGGCGCCGCTTTAGCGCGTGCATACTGGAGCCGCTGCTGCGTGTCGAAATCCTGCGGATTGATCTTTAACGCCGCCTCGTAATCGGGAATGGCCTCCGCGTACTTCCCCATCAGCGTGAAGGTGTATCCGCGCTTGGTGAGATAATCCGCGTCGTTTGGCTTCTTCTCGAGCGCGCGGCCGTAATCGGCGATCGCCTCGTCGTACCGTTTCAAACTGCGCAACGAAAACGCCCTCCGCTCAAACGCCTGCGCGTCGTCCGCTTTCAACTCAACCGTCTTCGTGAAATCAGCGATCGCCTTGTCGAACTCGCTCTTGTCGACCTGCGCGAGCCCGCGGTTCTTGTACGCCATCGCGTCGTTCGGTTTCAACTGCACCGCCTTGTCGAGGTCGGCCAGCGCCGGGTCGTACTGCTTCTGCATTAACAGCGTCTGGCCGCGGTCGAGGAGCGCGGTCTCGTCATTCGGATTCAGCTCAATCGCCTTTGTAAAATCCGCGATCGCCAGGTCCAGCTGACCACTCGCTCGATAGGCCGTGCCGCGATTGGTGTAGTTGCGCGGATCTTTCGGTCCGGCTTCGACCGCTTTCGTAAACTCGGCGATCGCGACGTCGTACTGCTTCGCCTGCGCCGCCTGCATTCCCGCCTGGGTATGCGCAGAGCTGCCACCGCCGGCTTTCGGTTTTTCCTTCGGCGCAGCCGTGCCCGTGATCGCGCAGCAGCCGAGTAACGTCAACACCATGAGAATCTTGTTCGTGTGCATATGAGCTTTGTTAAAACAACGTATCTCACGCGCAAATCGCTTGCACGGCAAGCCGCGAAACTACAAAAAGCTGCGGCTCACGCGCCCGTCGCCAATGCCTGGCGCTTCCGACCGTGCGTGGCTGCTGGTCGCTCGGGACGCTCGCTCGGTTTAGGCGAGGAGACGAAACGCAGCCACGGAGCGGCAAGCGCTCCGCAGCTCATCAAAGTTCCGCTCGAGTGCTCGACGATCCGCCTATCGTCTGAGCGTCGCGACGTCCCACCATCGACCGGACCGTCCCCTGCCGCTTTGGCGCTTAAGCTTTCCGGGTGCGATCGTCGCGCGTCTCCACTAATCGGTGGCTATCGTGCGCGGATAAGTCCAGTCCGTAAACGGTCTTCAATCGTTTCACGTGGGTCAGCGTTTCGGACGAAAACGCCGTTTTGCCCTCCAGGGCGTGGAGGGTGATTCCTTCGAGGAGATCGCCGAGGGAAAGATCGAGATACTCCGCCAGGCCCTTCAGGACTTTGACCAGGTTTTTCTCCATCCGCGCCCCCACCTGCACCCGCGTCACGCGCCGTTTAGCTGATGTCTTTTTTGTTGTTATGTTATATTGTTATATAGATAACATAGTCGCGTCAAATCATTCCTTTGCGAACTTTTGCGTTGCGGACGCGCCGGGACATTCTGAACATGCTGGCGATGGAACTGAGGTCGTATTTGCGCGCGCGCCAAAAAGAGATCGATCGCGCGCTCCAGCGTTTCCTGCCGAAGGCGAACACGCGCCCGCGAACTATTCACCGCGCGATGCGGTACAGCCTTTTCGCCGGCGGCAAACGCCTCCGGCCGATCCTTTGCCTCGAGGCGGCCGACGCGTGCGGCGGCCGGCGCGAGGCGGCCCTGCTCCTCGCCGGCGCGGTCGAATGCATCCACACCTACTCGCTCGTGCACGACGATTTGCCGAGCATGGATAATGACGATCTTCGCCGCGGCCGTCCGACCTCTCACAAAGTCTTCGGTGATGGCATCGCCGTCCTCGCCGGCGACGCGTTGCTCACGATCGCGTTCGCCATCGCAGCTTCCGCGCCGCCGACGCGCCGCTATGATCAGGGCGCGTTCGTTCGTGAGTTAGCTCTTGGCGCCGGCAGTGAAAAATTGATCGCGGGACAGGTCGCCGATCTCGAGGCCGAGGGGCGTGCGATCAGTCGCGCGGAGCTCCGTTTCATTCACGAAAATAAAACCGCCGCGCTTCTCACGTCATCACTTCGACTCGGCGCCATGGCGGCGAACGCGACGCCGGCCAGGCTCGCGACGGTGACCGAATTCGGTCGCTCGCTCGGTCTCGCTTTCCAGATCATCGACGACATCCTCGATGTCACGCAGTCTTCCGAGAAGCTCGGCAAAAGCGCCGGCAAAGACGTAGCCGCGCAGAAGGCTACCTACCCCGCGATCATTGGCCTCGACGCCTCCCGCCGCGAAGCGCAGCGGTTGACGGCCGCGGCCCACCGCGCGTTGCGGCCGCTCGGCGCGAAAGCCGATCGGTTGCGCGAGCTCGCTGATTATTTGCTGGAACGGGACTACTAGCCGCGCTTGCCGATGTCCGACACCTCGACCGGCCGCCCCATCACTTCCTGACGAAACATCCGCACATCGCGCTACTCCGCGATCAGGCGCTGCACTTTTTCGACAACGAAGGCAACTATGTCGGCGATCCCGACTACGACATTCTGCACGGCAACTTCGCCCCGTCACGCCGGTGGCGGATCGCAGGTGAAAGCGACCTCGGATTACGTCTACTGGCCGCCCGCGATGGAGCGGATCGCGCGCTACAACCCGCGAATGAAGATCATCATCTCGCTGCGCAACCCGGCGGACCGCGCTTTCTCGCACTGGAACATGCGCCGCGCCCGCGATCAAGAACCGCTCGATTGCGCGGACGCGATCAAGCGAGAGCGCGCCACGGTGATCGAGCCGTTTGCGCTAAACGCGCGGCGGTACGCCAGCGTCGACCGCGGGTTCTACTTCGGGCAGATGAAACGCGTTTTTCGATTTTTCCCGCGCGAGCAGGTGATGGTGATCAAGCACGAAAACTTCCGCGGCGACTACGCGAGGACGCTCGGTCAAATGTTCGATTTCCTCGGCGTGAACGACTTCCGAATTTGAAAAACGAGACGCGAAACGCCGGTCGTATCAGCGCAAGATGACCGCCGAAGAGCGAGCATACGTGTCGGCAATTTCCACCGTAGACATCCGCAAGCTCGAGAAACTGCTCGCCTGGAATTGCTCGGACTGCCTCACCCCGTCTGCCTAAATCGCGAGCGCGAGATTCGGGTCGATCTCTTCGGTGACGCTCGACTCGAAGCCGCTCTGCAGCTTCAACGCGGCCGCGAAAGCTATCATCGCGGCGTTGTCGGTGCAGAGTCGCGGAAGCGCGGTCCGGAGTTGAAGCCCCGCCCGATCACATGCTTCCTGGAGACGATTGCGCAATTCGGCATTGCAGCTCACGCCACCGCTAAGTGTCACGACATCGGCGTCATGCAGGGCAGCGGCTTGCAGCGTTTTTCTTACGAGCACGTCGATGACAGCGCGCTGGAATGATGCACACAGATCGCGCAAGACGACGCCGTCGTTTCTCTCAGCAGGCGACAGCCGAGCGAGCAAATAGCGCATCGCCGTTTTCAATCCACTGAAGCTGAAATCGTGATCACCGGAACCGAGCATGCTGCGTGGCAAATCGAAACGCGCCGGATCGCCGCCTCGCGCGGTTCGCTCAATCTCTGGTCCACCGGGATAAGCGAGACCAAGCATTTTCGCGACCTTGTCGAAGGCTTCGCCGGCGGCGTCATCGACCGTCCGGCCGAGAATCCGATAGTCACCGAGGGCGCGGACCTGCACGAGCAGAGTGTGCCCGCCGCTCACGATCAGCGACACGTTTGGGCGGATCTCGCCGTCGCGGCCGAAGAAGGGCGAGAGCAAATGCCCCTCGAGATGATTGATCGCGAGGTAGGGTTTGCGCAAACCGATCGCGAGTCCTTTTGCGACCGACGCTCCGATCATCAACGATGTTGCCAGGCCGGGCCCTGAAGTGGCCGCGAACGCATCGACATCATGCAGATCGATCCCGGCTTTTTCGACCGCCGCGGACAGGAGCCGCGGCGCGTGGACGAGGTGATTCCGCGACGCCACCTCGGGGACGACGCCACCATATTTAGCGTGCTCTGATTGCGATGCGACTTCGCTCGTAAGCAAATCGGTCCCCCGCAAAATCGCGACAGCGGTTTCATCACACGACGTTTCCAGTGCGAGCACCGTCTTCACGGGATGACGTTAGTGGGAGTCTGGGTGGCTCGCGAATACCGCATTACCGCCGCTCACCGCGCGCATCGAATCCCTCGCGCGAGTCATCCCGAGCCGCGCAGACCGGCGAGGGACCTCTCCTGTTCAGACGGCGCGTTCGCCTTGTGGAGCGACCGCAATCACGCGTGGACGTTGTTGCTGCCTTCCCGACGCGCAGAACGCGATCGTGTTTATGTGAGGTCCCTCGCCGTCTACGCGGCTCGGGATGACCTCGCGCGGGGACCAATCGCGGAGAAACCACGATCCTACTTTTTCACTGCCTCGAGTTTCGGCGCTGTCTGCTGCGCATATACCATCACGCCTTTCAGCGCATCGATCGCACGCAGCATTTGCGGGTCCTTCGCTTTGATCGCGTTTTTCTCGTCTTCCGCGCTGAGGTTCTCATTGCTCCGCAAGGCAAACAGCGCGCGCTCCTGCTCCGCGCTCAGCGGGACCTTGATGTTCGGCGTGACTCCGTTGCCATGAATCACCTGCTTGCTCGGGGTGTAATATTTCGCGGTCGTGAAACGCAGGGCCGATCCGTCCGGCAATTGCATCACATTCTGGACAGAACCTTTTCCGAACGTCGTCTCGCCGATGATGACTGCGCGGTGAAGATCCTTTAGTGCGCCGGCGACGATCTCGGACCCGCTCGCACTGCCTTCATTCACCAGCACCGCGATCGGGAATCTCGGCCGCTCTTTCGCGACAGCCGAAGTGGCATAATCGTGTTGCTGCGAAGCGACGCGGCCCTGGGTCGAAACGACTTTCGTGTTCGGCGGGAGGAACTGCGCGCAGACATCGACGGCGATGTTCAACAGGCCGCCGGGGTTGTTCCGGAGATCGAGCACGAGCGCCTGCATCCCCTGCTTTTGCAGTTCGTCGAGCGCCTTGCCGAGCTCGTCCGCGGTCGGCTCGTTAAACTGGACAAGCCGGATGTACCCGACCTTAAACGGGCCGCTCAGCTCCGGATCGAGCAGCTTCGCGCCTTTCACGCTTTGCACTTTGATTTCGGCTCGCTCGAGCGTGTAATCTTTGATCTCTCTCGAAGCCGGGCGCAGGACCGTGAGCGAGATCTTCTGGCCGGTGTTGCCGCGCAGGAGATTGATCGCATCCTGTAGCTCCATTTTCTCGGTGGAGGCCCCATTGATTCGTAGGATCTGGTCGCCGGACAGAATGCCGGCTTTCGCGGCCGGCGTGTCTTCCATCGGCGTGACCACGGTGAGCAATCCGCCCTTCACCGACACCTCGATGCCGAGGCCATTGA
>JALYZW010000143.1 GCA_030945725.1 Verrucomicrobiota bacterium
GCATCTGAGCGACGCGCCATTGGTCGATCTGCGCTGGATGCTGCGCCAGTTGCGCCGCGAATACAAAGTACGCTACCTCGCCTGTGAAGGGGGCGCGGCGCTCTTCCGCTCGCTTCTCGAGCTTGGCCTGATCGATCAACTGAATCTGACGGTCGCGCCGTTCCTCTTCGGTGGGAAATCCGCGCCGACGCTGGCCGGGTTGAGCATGGAATTTTTACCCGCCAGTGTCCGGTATGCATTGACCGAGATGCGGACCGTCGGCAGCGAATGCTTCCTGACTTATCGATTGAAGCCGTCGCGCAAGACGAATACACCCGCGCGAAAAATGAAGTAGGCTGACGCCAATGTCGAAGTATTTGGTCATCAGCACGAGCGGCAATCCGAACAGCAACAGCCGGCGCATGGGGCGCATCGCGTTCAACTCTTTGCAGCGTGCGGAAGTCGATTGCGCGTGGCTGGACATCAGCGAGCTGGACCTGCCGGTGTGCGACGCTGATGCGTGCTACGGACACACCGGTGCGCGGACGATGAGTAAAGCGATCGCGACGGCCGACGGTATCATCATAGCCGCTCCCGTTTATAACTACGATGTGAGTGCGGCCGCGAAAAACATGATCGAATTAACCGGAAAGGCGTGGAAGGACAAAGTCGTGGGCTTCGTTTGCGCCGCAGGAGGGATGAGCAGCTACATGTCGGTCATGGCCTATGCGAACAGCCTGATGCTCGACTTCCGCTGCGTCATCATCCCGCGTTTTGTCTACGCCACGGGCCAGGCGTTCGAGCAAGGTGAGCTGAAGGACGAAAAAGTCGCGGCACGGGTCGAGCAGGTCGCGGCGGACCTGGTGCGGTTTACGGCGGTGCTCCGCGGTTAGGGCCGGGCAATCGCAGAAGCTGCGGCCGAGCGTGCTGGTCGCCGCATTTTGCGATGACGAACTTCGCCTCTCGCCCAGCGAGATCGACGGGACGAGATCAAGTTATCCAAAGTTGCTTCGGCAGGGCCGAGCCGCGGACGCGGCTACCCTGCCGCCGGTTTCTTCTTCGCGGCGGCGGCGGCGAGCGTCGCGTCGACCTCCGCCGCTTCTCTTGGATGAATCGTGTGGTAGTACTCGTTAGACTTGGCCAGCTCCGGTTTGCGCATGAGCAGCGCGTCGAAGCGCTCGCGTCGGCTGAGCTCATAAACCTTGTCCATTTTGATCGCGTCAAAAGGACAGACCTCGACACAAATCTGGCAGCTCATGCAGACCGAAATATCGATGTCGAATTGCGCCGGATAGAACTGCGGCTTGCCCATGTAGTCGGGCTTCTTGTCCGTGCTTTTGACGATGTAGATGCACTGTGGCGGACATTCTTTCTCACAAATCTTGCACGCCACGCAGCGCAAGCCGGCCTCCGAATCGGCGCCGTCGTAAGGCAGGAAGGGGAAGTTCCGGTAGTTCTCCGGCAACGTCGAATGTTCTTCCGGATATTGCACCGTCGTCATTCGGTCGGCTTCGAAATAACTGCCGACGAAGTTCCGCGCGGTCACCGCCATGCCCTGTAAAATGCCGGCGCCGATCATGACTTGGGGAATAGCATCATTTCCATCGTCTTACATTATCCGCTCAACGCGCTGGACCCGGAGAATTCATTTTAGCCTCACTATCGGATAACTCGTTAGGTAGTTTGAGTGTTCCATTGGCAAAAATTAACGATCCACTTCCCCCATCACGATGTCGATGCTGCCGAGGATGACCATGACGTCGGCGACGGTGTGGCCAAGGCACATATCTTCGAGCACCGTGAGATTGATGAAACTCGGCGGTCGCACGCGGTAACGATAAGGAGTCCCGGTGCCGTCGCTAATCAAGTAAAACCCGAGCTCGCCTTTCGGTCCTTCGATTCGTCCGTACGCTTCACCGACCGGGGGCTTGAACGCGCGAATTTTTACCTTTGGATTCATAATCGGGCCCGCCGGCAACTGATCGAAGGCCTGCTGCAGAATGCCGATGCTTTCCCGCATCTCGAGCGCACGCATCATGAGCCGATCGTAGCAGTCGCCGTGGTCGCCGAGCGGCACGCGAAACTTGAAGCGCGGATAGAACCCGTACCCGTCCACCTTTCGCAAGTCGTAGTTCACGCCGCTCGCTCGCAACATCGGGCCGGTAATGCCTGCGCTGATCGCGAGTTCCGCGCTGAGCCGGCCGACTTCCTGAGTGCGGTTGATCACGATCTCGTTATCGAGGATCAGCTTTTCGAACTCATCGAGAAAGCGCGGGAAGGCGCCGACCACCTTCCGAGCGCGCGCGATCCAATCCGCACCTGCGTCGACGCGACAGCCGCCGAAGCGCATGTAATCGCACATCATCCGTGAGCCGGAGAGCGACTCGAACAGGTCGAGGATTTTCTCCCGCTCGCGGAAGGCGTACATCAGCGGCGTGCCCCACGCGCCCATGTCGCTGAGGAGGAAACCGAGAAGCGACGCGTGATTTTGCAGACGCGTCAGCTCCGCCAGGATGACGCGCAGATACTCGGCCCGTTCCGGAACTTCAATGCCGGCGAGCTTTTCAACCGCGAGCGCGTAACCCCAGTTGTTGGTCATGGAGCAGAAGTAATCGAGCCGGTCCGTGTACGGCATGGTGCCGAGGTAGCTCACGTTCTCGCCGATCTTTTCGTGATTCCGATGCAGGTAACCGAAGACCGGTTTTAACTTGCGCACGATCTCGCCATCGAGCGCGACGTTCATCCGAAAGACGCCGTGCGTGGACGGATGCTGTGGGCCTAACGAGACCTCGAGCAGCTCACCTTCGAGCCGTGAACTCATGGCTAGCGGCGGAGCTTCGTGTAGCTCGCGGATCGTTCCCGTCATGGCTTCGGAGTCAGGTTCTCCGCGCCGTCGATCGAGGGCCGCGCGGCGTAATGCTGCTTCGCTTTCTCGAGCACGTCGTCGTGCGGCGTCGGCTCGTATTCGTAATCATCCGGCTCGCGATAATCTTTCCGCATCGGATGATCGGTGAACTCGTCCCACATCAGGATGCGACGGAGATCCGGGTGACCTTCGAAATGAATCCCGTAGAGATCGAAGATTTCGCGTTCCTGGAACTCCGCGCTGCGATAGAGCGGAGTCAACGACGGCAAACGCGCGCCCGTCGCACGATCGGTTGTCCGCACGCGAATGATGACCGGCCCGTGCTTGAGCGTGATCGAGTACAGATGATAGACGACCTCGAGATAACCCGGAATCGTTCGCTCCGTCGTTTCATCCACTTCGGTCTCGACGCCTTCGACGAGTTTCTTCACTTTTGCGATTTCTTTCGCCGTTCGTTCGAGCCAATCGATGCCGGTGACGTTCGAACAAAAATCCAGCCGCAGCGTCGGGTCATCGCGCAGAAAAAGCGCAACGGCGACCGCGTGCTTCGAGTCGAGAAGAAGTGACGGTTGGTTCGCCGGGCTCGCGTTTGGAACGATTTCAACCGTCGAGCCGAGAACGGCGGCTTCGCAGCGGGCCTTGATTTGTTCGAGCGACTCCATCGTTAAATAGTCAAATCATTCGAGCAGCGGGCGTGAACTGGATTAGCATACCGAGCCAGCATTTAGCCGAAACGATATTGTCGGAGAAGGAACGATTACTGAAATTATTTTGGGCCTGAAGGCTGGTTCCGCGATCCGCGTAAGTCCGCGCCGCCTGCCGCCTTCGAAGGGAAGCGGAGTGATTAGCGGTCAGTTGGCTGCCGCGGTTCGCCCGGCCGCGCCGAAAACATGAACAGAAGCACCGCCGCCCGCGCGCACGCAGTCCTATAATGCTCGCTTTTTTTCAGCGCACGGAACGCAAGGGCCTCGCGCACGTGCGTTCCGGGAAACGCCCCATCCGGCCCAGCGGCTCCTCGGGCCACCTCGCCTGTCATGAATGCGATGCGCTTTTTGAAGCACCGGTTTTGCATCAGGGCGAACGGATCGTATGTCCACGCTGCGCCGCGCTTTTGTTCAGCTACCGCCGCAATTCCATGGGACGCGCCGCAGCGTTCACGCTCGCGGCGGCGCCGCTTTTTGTCATTGCGAATTGCTTCCCGTTTCTCAGCCTGAGCGTCGATTATCGCGAAAGCCAAATGTTACTCTGGCAAAGCGTCTCCGGTTTGGCGAATCAGGGTTATCCCTATCTCGGCGTGGCAGTCGCGATTTTCACGATAGCCGCGCCCGCTTTCGTGATTGGTGGCCTTCTGTATCTGCTTTTTTCCATCATCGCCGAGCGCCAACTGCCCGGTGACATCGCGCTCTGTCGCTGGGTTTATCGCGCACGGAAATGGAACATGATCGAGGTCTTCCTTCTCGGAGTTCTCGTCAGTCTTTTGAAACTCGGAAAACTTGCCACGCTCAGTCTCGGCCTCTCGTTTTGGGCGTTCGTCGGTCTGATCATTTGTTTAACGGCGGCCATCGCTTCCGTCGATGCGCGGGAAATTTGGACCCGTTTGGAGCAGGGGAAAGCATGAGCGCGTTCGATCCCGCCTCAGCCGCCGCGGCGGGACTTGCGCTCTGTCACGCTTGCGGTCGCGTCGATCCGATCGAGCTGGAACATTGCCCGCGCTGTCACGCGCGGCTGCATCTGCGCAATCCCGACAGCGTGCAGCGCACCCTCGCGCTCACCTTTGGCGCGCTGATTCTCTATTTGCCCGCGAATCTGCTGCCGATGCTGCGCGTCGAGTCGATCAAAGGAACGCAGGAAAACACCATCATCGGCGGCGTCATCCAATTCTGGCAGGATCAGGATTATCCCGTCGCGATCATTATCTTTACGGCGAGCATCCTGATTCCGATTTTGAAAATGGTCTCGATCATTTTGCTCTGTTGCGCGGCGCGGACCGGCCAGCATCCGAGAGGGATGACTCGGCTGTATCGCATGACGGAATTCGTCGGTCGATGGTCGATGGTCGACGTTTTCGTCGTCGCGATTCTGGTCGCGGTCGTGCAACTCGGTTCCGCGATGTCGATCCACGCCGGCGCGGCAGCGGTGTCGTTCGCCGCGGTTGTGATC
>JALYZW010000147.1 GCA_030945725.1 Verrucomicrobiota bacterium
ATGGTGACTCGGCCGTCACTCGTCCTCCGGCGTCGGTGTTGGCGCCGGCGCAGTCAGGAAGCTGTCGGAAGGAACGCGATCTTCCGGTCGCACCGCCTGCGCACGTCGAATCTGCACCGGCGATTCCGCGGCACGCGGCAATGGAGTCGCGGTTAGCGGAGTCGGCTGCGCGCGGCGTGGGCGGAAAACATCGCGCGGGCCCGCGTTCTCGTCGCTTTGAAGCGATCGCGCGCGGGCCGGCTCGGACGGTGTTGGCGTCGAACTCGCGCGTTCAACCGGTTGCGCGCGGAGCACGGGCTTGCTCGGGTCAGGCATATCCGCGCCGGCCTTCTCGGCGGAAGTTTCGGGCACGACCGGCGTGGTGGTGGTCGTCGCCAATTGCGCGGGCTCTGGTTTCGGTTTCTCCGGGACCGGCTTCGGTTTCACCGTCGACTTCACCGAGCCGTACGGATCATTCTCCGCCAGCAGCGTCGGCCCCTTGATCGAGACCGGAGAGACCTCCGACACGTCGACAGCCAGGGCGGCGCGAGGAACTCCTGAAGTTGGAAGATCGTGGACCAGTCTGCCGCGCGATTCACCGTGCACATTGCATGGCTCGGTCGGCATCTGCGCGTCGGTCGCGAGTTCGCGATACGTGGTGCGGCGTTCGACGCCCTTCACGGTTTCGACACACTTGTCCGTCGCGAGCAGCCCGGAGCGCGAGCAAATCTCCACGTCATGTACGCCCGCGGGTCTCGCGAGTTCCTTCGGCACGTAGCGCGCGACCGATGCGTTCATGATATCGACCCACACCGGCAACGCGATCTCGCTGCCAAACGCGCCGCGGTAGATTTTTTGCGGCTTATCGAATCCGGCCCACACGGCGCAGGTCAGCGCACTATCATAGCCGGCAAAAATCGCGTCCGTGAAATCGTAGGCCGTGCCGGTTTTGCCCGCGGCCGGGATATCTTTCAACCCCAGCGTCTCACGGGCCGCTCGCCCGGTTCCGGTCTGCAGCGCATCGACCAGACACGAGTGGACCTCGTAGGCCGTCTCCGGTTTGATCGCCGTCTGCCGCGACTTCGCTTCGGGTGCTTGCCAGACGATGGAGCCATCCTTTTCCTCGATGCGATCGAGAATGTGCGGTGCGTCCGCGCGCGATCCGCCGTTCGGAAAAATCGTATAGGCAAGCGCCAGCTCCGCGAGCGTGATCTCGCTGCTGCCGAGGAACGTCGCCGGATACTGCCGGAGCGGCGAGCGGATGCCGGCGTTCTTGCAGAGTTGAATCACCGAATCGACCCCGGCGTTCATCCCGACGCGGACGGTCGCGCCGTTCTTAGATTTCGCGAGCGCCGCCCGTGCTGTAATCGGCCCTTCGTATCGATTGTCCTCCCGCTCCGGGCCCCATTCGCCGAGGATCCCGGTCGTGCCGCCGATCATGACCGCGCGATTATCGAGCGCCGAATCTTCGACCACGCTCCCCGGATACATCCCTTTCTCGAACGCGGCCGCGTAGACGAACGGCTTCATCGCCGTCCCCGGAGGTCGCCTCGCCTGGAGCGCGCGATCGAATTGATTGTGCTCGAAATCGCGCCCGCCGACGAGCGCCAGAATTCCGCCACTTTGGTTGTCCAGCGCGATGACCGCGCCTTGCAAATAATCAGGCGCCGCGCTCGCGTTCGGCGCAGCGACCTTCTTCGCGTTTTTAAATCGGGCCGCGTAATCCGCGTAAGTCGGATGATTGTAACCCGCGTGTTGCTCAGCCTGATCGAGATGTGTGCGCAACGATTCTTCCGCGACCTTCTGCAGCTCCGCATCGATCGTGGTGTGAATTCGGAAACCTTCATTCATCGCGCGGTCCCAGCCGACCGCCGCGATCACCTGCTGGCGCACATAATCGACCGCGTAGGTTTGGCCCTGCGCGCTCTGCCGATTGCCGATCACGACGTCTTCATTTTGCGCCGACGCGCATTTCTCCGCGGTGATAAATCCGAGATCGCGCATCCGCCCGAGCACCACGTTCCGCGCTTCACGCGACGCGACGCGATCTCCCCACGGCGAAAGCCGGTTCGGGCTTTTGATTAACCCGGCGAGCGTGGCGGATTCGGTCAGCGTCATTTCCCGCGCCGGTTTCCCGAAGTAACCGCGCGAGGCCGCCTCCGCCCCGTAGAGTCCGCCGCCGAAGTAAATCCGGTTCAGGTACAACTCCATGATCTTCTGTTTGCCGAAACGTTGCTCGATCCGGCGCGACAAAAAAACTTCGAGCAGCTTGCGTTTAAACGTCCGTTCCTTCAGCGCGAAACTATTGCGCGCGAGCTGTTGGGTGACGGTGCTCGCTCCCTGCCGCACGTGGCCGGATGTGAAATTCTTGAGGGCCGCGCGAAAAATGCCGCCGAGATCGTAGCCGCTGTGCTGGTAAAACTTGTTGTCTTCGATCGCGACAACGCCATTCACCAGATTCCGCGGCAGTTGATCGTACGGAACCGTCTCCCGGTTCTCGACGTAGATTTGCCCGAAGATTTTGTCGTTCCGATCTACGATCACGCTCGCGGATTCCATCTGCTCGAGCTTCGCGAGATCAAATGTATCCGCCTCCGCGCTCATGGCCGCCGCGAGGTAAAATGCGTAGCAGAGTCCGCCGAGGAGCAGGACGAGGACCCCGCCGACCGGGACATAGAATTCCGGTTTCCGCCACAGGCCCCGATCGTAGTGGTCGCGCGTGGCGCGGGTGAGATACGAGACTGGCATGCGGGGCAAAGCGGAGCGACAGACTATTCGAAGGCCGCGCAATTTAGGTGCAATCCCCCGCAAAATCCAAACGGCAAAACGTGAAATGCACACCGGCCAGCCCGAACTGATCGAGTGGATCCGCGAGCGCATCGGCCGCGATGGACCGGTCTCGTTCGCCTGGTTCATGGAGCAGGCGCTTTACCATCCGAAGTGGGGATTTTACAGCTCCGGACGGTGTGCGATCGGGCGCGGCGGCGACTACTTTACCAATGTGAGTGTGGGTCCGGTTTTCGGCCGCATGCTCGCCGCGCAGTTCGCGGAGATGTGGGAAATCCTCGGTCGGCCCGAGCGTTTCACGATCGTCGAGCAAGGCGCGCATCATGGCGATTTCGCCGCCGATGTTTTGCGCGCGAGCGAGGAGAAACAGCCAGAATTTTTCCGGACGCTGCGCTACACGATCGTGGAACCATTCCCGATTTTGCAGCGGCAACAGACCGAGAAGCTGGCGGAATTCGCTTCAATCGTTTCCTGGCGAGAAAACCTGAACGCACTTGAGCCGTTTACCGGCGTCCATTTTTCCAATGAGCTGCTTGACGCGATGCCGGTGCATCTCGTCCGAAATGAGGCGAGCGGTTGGCAGGAAATATTTGTGGATGAATTCGACGATGGATTCCAATTCGTCGCGCGCCCGACGGAAAATCGCGAGCTGGCGAAGCGTTTGATGGAAATTCCGGCGCTATCGATCGGCTACGAAACGGAGGTGAACCTTGCGGCTCCCGCATGGCTGGAGCGGGTCGCGGGCAAGCTCGTTCGCGGTTACCTGCTCGCCGTTGATTACGGCTACGCGCGGGACGATTTCTATACGCCCGAACGGACAAACGGCACGCTGCGGTGCGCACAGGGACACCACGCCGTGGGATCACCGCTGGTCGAGATTGGGCACGCCGATATCACGGCGCACGTCGAGTGGACGAGCGTGGCCGAACGCGGCTTCGCGCACGGGCTCGACTTCGCGGGGTTTGCCGACCAACACCATTTTCTTTCCGCGCTTGCGACCGGTTTGTGCGTCGATGAATTCACCATCGCCGACGCGAGAACGCGCCGCATGCTGCAGACCTTGCTGCACCCCACGATGCTCGGTCGCACATTTCAGTTTCTCGCCTTGAGCAGAGGCGTGGCGCCGGGAAAAAACCTGGACGGCTTTCGCCTCGCGCCCGGCGGGAAGCGTGCGCTCGGTTTGAGGGAAGGACTTTGACCGCTCGCTTGGTCCGGCGGGATCTGCGATTTACCATGACGTAATGAAGAATCTCGTTTTCGCGTTGCTGCTGTCGTCATCGCTCAACGTTTTTGCGGAAGACACCGCGCCGAAATTTGATGCGGCCGCAGCGGAACGCTTTGCGCGGCTCGCGCTCGGCTGCGTCGCGAAAGAGTATCCGAATAAGTTGAGCCACTCGATGAACAGCGACGCGGATGTGGCTCCGCCGCGGAAGCTAACGCCGGCTTTCTACGGCTGTTATGATTGGCATTCGTCGGTGCATGGACATTGGCTGCTGGCGCGTCTGGTGCGGATGTTTCCCGAAGCCCCGTTCGCGAAAGACGCGCGCGAAGCGCTCCGCAAGAATCTTTCGGCGGAAAATTTAAAGCGCGAAGCCGCCTATTTACGTGCCGAAGGTCGGGCCAGCTTCGAGCGTCCTTACGGGCTCGCGTGGTTGCTCCAGCTCGGGGTCGAATTACGCGAATGGGACGATCCGCAGGCGAAGGAAATGCTCGCCAATCTCCGTCCGCTGGAAGATGCCGTGCTCGAGCGTCTCAATGTTTGGTTGCCCAAACTTTCGCATCCGATTCGAATCGGCGAGCACGCCCAGACCGCTTTCGCACTCGGGATGATGCTCGATTATGCGCGCTTCACGAACAATGAGGCATTCGCGAAGCTGCTCACGGAAAAGGCGCGCGAGTTTTACCTGAAAGACACCGCGTGCCCGTTGGTTTTCGAACCTTCGGGCGAAGATTTTCTATCACCGTGCCTCGGCGAAGCGGACGTGATGCGGCGTGTTCTGCCGCCGGCGGACTTCGCGGCGTGGCTGAAAACGTTCCTCCCGCAGATTCCCTCGACGTCGAATATCGACTGGCTGCCGGTCGCGATTTCGCCTGATCCGAGCGACCCGAAGCTGGCTCACCTCGATGGCTTGAATCTGAGCCGCGCCTGGATGCTCGAGGGGATTGTCTCCGATTTGCCCGACGACGACCCCCGCCGCGCCGCGCTCAATGCAACGGCGGACGCGCACCGACAAGCGGGCCTGGCCGCCGTCACGGGCGAGCATTACGAAGGCGGCCACTGGCTCGGCAGCTTCGCCGTCTATCTCGTGACGGCGCGCGGGACGAAGCACGAAAGCGCGCCTCGAGCGACTCGTTAGGCCGCGGGATTTTGTGAGACGGTTCGCCGGCTCCCTCGCAGAAAGTTGAAAATCTCGCGGTCGTGGCGCGCGAGCAGCTTCATGTCGACAACGATGAGGCCAGCTGGCGACGGTTGTTTAAGGATTATCCGCAGCGGCGGGATGTGGGTTGCGCTCGTCGTTTCACTGGTGTTTTGCTCGGCGGCCGAGGCGAAGACCCACCGCAAACACCGGCCGTTCGCGGTCGTGCTGCAACCATTCGAGGCAGTCCATACGGCCGTGCACGCTATCGCGGCCCCGGTCGTCCACGAATTGCCGCGCGCACTGGCAGCCGTCGCGATCGAACCGGTGCGGATAGCCGTGCGTGCGGCTCGCGCGGAGCCGGTAGCCGTGCCCCGCGGGGAATTGGCCACTGACGAGCAAACTATCGATTACGCTCAGCCGATTCGCGTGGCTTACGTTGTCCCGCGCGCGCAGCCCGCGTCGCCGCCGCGCGCGGACGCATTCGGCGAGACCGACGATTCGGCCGAAAACTTCGCATCCGTTCCTGTGGTCGAGGCGCGCGCTGATCGGCCCATGGTTCCCGGCGACCTCGCCGTGCTGCGCAACGGCGTCGCCTACGCGCCGTCGCGCGCGCCGCAGAGCGTGAAAAACGCGATTTGGGCGGTGAACACCTTGCGTTCCAAGCCGTATACGTGGGGCGGCGGCCACGGTTCATTTTACGATTCAGGCTACGATTGTTCCGGAACGATTTCCTTTGCGATGCACAATGCCGGCGCGCTCAACGCTCCGATTTCGTCGAGCGAATTCATGCGCTTTGGCGAACGCGGTCGAGGCCGCTGGATCACGATCTACGCGCGCCACGGTCACACCTTCGCGATGGTCGCGGGGTTGCGGCTCGATACGACGGATTTCCGAAACGGCGGCGACGAAGGGCCGCGTTGGCACATCGAGGGCCGCGATCTCCGCAGCTTCGAGGCGCGCCATCCAGCCGGGATGTAGCCGTTGACGCTGGCCAGCACCGGCGCCGGCATCGCCGAAGTTCCACGACGAGTGAATAAAGCGGCGCACCCCTCCCCCCGCTGTCATCCTGAGCCGCGTCCAGACGGCGAAGGACCTCCCAAAAGCACCACGACAATTGCGCGGCGAACGGCAGCGACGCAGCGGTGAGTTGATTGATTCTCCCCAAATCGCGAAAACGCCGCCTGAAATCGGAGAGTCTAACGCGGCTCAGGATGACAAAGCTGGGAGCGCGGCGCACGCCGCGGGGAGGTCCCCAGGCGCGCGCCGTTGATTTTTTCTGAATCCGAATTGACCTCGGGCGGCATCTCACTTCCAAAGAGATAGCATTTATGAGCACGATCCTGATTCGCCCTTTCGCCGCGCTGAAGCTCCTTACTTTCGCCGCCCTCGCTTTCCTCGGCGCATGTCACATGCCCGGAATCCATGGGAACGGCGAAGTCGTGACCGAGCCGCGGAACGTCTCGAATTTCTCCACCATCGAGGCCGGCGGTGTCTTCACGATCGAATGGGTGACCGGTGCGCCCGCGCTCACCATCACCACCGATCAAAATCTTCTGCCGCATATCACGACGACAGTCTCCGGCAACCGACTACGGATCGATTGGGATACGCAGTTACGCCCCACGAACGGCATCAAGGTGAAGCTGTCGAGCGCCGCGTTGACTGGCGCAGAACTAAACGGCGCGGTGCGTTTCTCGGCGCAGGGGCTGACTGGCCAGAGCTTCGTGCTCGAGGGAAACGGCGCGACGCGAATGAACCTCGATGGATCGGTCGCGAGTCTGACCGCGAGTTTGAACGGCGCGAGCCGACTGGACGCCGAGAACCTGCAAACCCAGGCCTGTGAGATGTCGATCAGCGGAGCGGGTCGCGCGGACGTATCGGCGACGGATTCGCTCCGTGTCGCGATCTCAGGCGCAGGCAAGGTGACCTATGCCGGGACGCCGAAACGAATCGAGAAAAACATCAGCGGCGCAGGCAGCATCCGCCGGCGGGATTAACTAGAATCCGTGGCAGCCGCGCAGGAGCGCGAGTAAAATTAACGTGCCGATAATCGAAACGGCGATCGAACCGAGACAGCCGAGGCGATTCGAGAAAAACGCGAACATCGTTGGTGAATCGCTTCAGGCCCGAGACCGGCCTTGTCCATCCGTCGGCGCCGGTCAGAAAAAACGCATGAACCGAAGCTCCGCCGCAGCGGCAGCGAAGATCACAATTGACCCGATAAGCGCGACAATGGCCGCGCGACCGTTTGCGCGCAGCCGTGAAAAGTCGACCTGCAATCCGAAGCCGGCCATCGCCATCGCGAGCAGGAACGTCGCGATCGTCAGAACTGCGCGGTCGTAGCTGAGCATGGCGAGGTGTGCGTCCGGGACGAGTTGAAGCGCCAATGAGTTCAGCAACGCCACGACGAGGAATCCGAGCACGAACCAGGGCTTCGGAAATCGCGGCATCAATGCCGGATTCCCTTTCGGCGCTTTACCCGAGGCTTTGCCTCGCGCCCAGGCGGCGAGCAGAAACACGAAGGGAACAACCAGGACGACACGCAGCAGTTTCGTCGCCGTGCCCAGTTCAATCGAATTCGGCTCGGCCACCACTGCCGCCATGACTTGCGCGAGTTCCTGGAGCGTGGAACCGGCCAGCAATCCGTAGCCATGCGGATGCAGGTGCAGGAAACTCTGCGCGCAGCTGAGCGACAGCATCGTGGCAGTTCCGATCAGACTGCCGAGCACGATCGCAAGGGACGCTTCATCATCTCGAGCGCCAATCGCCGGCGCAGTGGCCGCGATCGCGGAAGAGCCGCACAGCGAAGTGCCGACTGCGATCAAACAGGACAGCGCTCCACTCAATCCGAAACAGCGCGCGACGCAAATCACGGCTGAAAACCCGACCGCGACGACCGTAAAATCGAGGAGGAGAATCTGCCAGCCGGTTTGCGCGATCAGTTCGAAATTCAGACGGACGCCGAGCAGCACAATCCCAAGGCGAAGCAGGTTGCGCGCAGCGAAATCAATTCTCGCGCGCGCTGTCTCGGGAGGCCGAAAAAGCACGCGGCACACAAGTCCCAACAACAGTGCGGCGGCGAGTGGTCCGATGCGTTCAATGACCGGCAAATCTGCGCCGGCCAGCGCAAGCACCGCGATCAATCCGCAGAACGCGACCGCGATGATGGAAGCCCGCGTCTCCGCTTTCAATTTGCGGTAGTCCCTGCTTCGAGCATGCGCACGCGACGGTCGAGATACGGCAAACGAATGCTCAACGTCAATCCCTGGCCTTCGCTGCTTTCGACTGACAGCTCGCCTCCATGTTCGCGCACGATCCGGCGGACAATCAGCAACCCGAGGCCCGAGCCGCTGCTCTTCGTGGTGAAGTATGGCTCGAAGACGCGGCTCAAATTTTCCGCCGACATCCCGCCGCCCGTGTCGGTGAAACTCACGATCACGTGGGTCTCATCCATATCGGTGCGGATACGCAAAATTCCGCGACGCTTCATCGCTTCGAAACTGTTCTTGATCACGTTGTAGAACGCCTGCTTCATCTGGTCGCGGTCCAGTTCGAGCATCGGCAGGTCCGAGCGTAATTCCTGCTCGACCACGATGTCGCGGTCCTGAATTTCCGGACCGAAAAACCGCACCGCTTCGTCGAGAATCGCGTTCACGTTTTCGCGCTGCAGTTGCGGCTTGGAAGGCCGGATCGCGCGGAGGAATTGCGACACGATCGAATCCAGTCGGCTAATTTCCGAGCGTGCGATCCCGATGGATTCTTCCAGTTGGGCGCGCATGCCGTCGTCCAGTTTCTTCACTTGGCGTTCCATCAACTGCAGATGGATGTGGAGCGAATTTAGCGGATTCCCGATCTCGTGCGCGACGCCGGCCGCGAGCAGCGTGAGCGCATTAAGCCGTTCGGATTCGATCGTTTTCTCGGTCGACCGCCGCGTCTCGGTGATGTCGCGCAAGATCATCGCGTGACCAACCCGCTCGCCGAGCGCGTCCGCCACATCGTCGGCCGTGCGCCGCTCGATGATCAGGGGGACGATGTAGAAATTGATGAAGCGATTCGCGGGATAAAAAATCTCCATGTCGCGACTGATCGGCCCGGCGGAATTCGTGAGCACGGACCAATCGAGCCCGCGCACCCGCTCGTCGAGCCGTTTGCCGATCGACATTTCATTCTCGAGTCCAAACAAATCGCACGCCGCGTGGTTCACGTAGGTGATGCGACCGCTCGCATCCGTCACGATGATCCCCTCCTGGATCGCGTTGAACACGGTCTCGATCAGCCCCTTTTCCTGCGCCAGCCGGAGCAAATAGTTTTGCACCTCTTCCGGCCCGACGCGTCCGAGCCGCTCGATCAATTTATCGAGAAATCCCGCCTTCATCGCCGGATAGTAGCGGTCGGTCCGGCCGGTCGCCAGCACGAGAACGCGGCCGGCCTCGCTAAAGTCGAACGAGAATGAAAATCCTGCACCTCTACCTTGCCACGGGACACAACTACTTCGGCCGGCACGGCCGGGGCGCGGCGGATCATCCCGTGACCGAAGCCCAAACCGTGCGATGTCTCGCCGGCCGCGGTCTCGAAGGCGATCGTTTCCTGGATTACAAACCGGATTATCGCGGCCAGATCACCTTCTTCGCGCAGGAAGTTTACGACGAACTTTGTGACTCGTTAGGCCGGCACGATCGTTCCCCGGAGGTGTTGCGGCGCAACGTGATCACCTGCGGGGTAGACCTGAATTCGCTCATCGGCCAACCGTTCGATCTGCAAGGCGTGCAGTTCCAGGGAATCGAAGAATGCCGGCCGTGTTACTGGATGGACCAGGCCTTCAAACCGGGTGCGGAGAAATGGCTGCGCGGCCGCGGTGGGTTGCGCGCGCGCATTTTGACCGACGGCGCGTTGAGAGTCGACCCGTGAGCGAGTTCGCGGCCGTTCTGCTCGCCGGCGGAAACTCGATGCGCATGGGGCAGGACAAGGCGCTCCTCCCATGGGCCGATGCCACCCTGCTCGAACATCAGCTGGCCAAACTTCGGGCCACCGGGGCAAGCGAAGTTTTTGTCTCGGCGCGCAACGCCGAGAAGTACCGCCGGGCCGGCGCGCCGATCATTTGCGATGACTGCGATCCATCGGGGCCGCTTGGCGGCATCTCCTCCGTGTTACGCCATGTCCGGACGCCGTTTCTCCTCGCGCTCGGCATCGACATGCCTGCGATGACGGCGGCATTTTTGTGCGGGCTGATTGGGAAAACCGAACCCACCCGCGGGGTCATCGTCGAGCGTGACGGATGGTTCGAGCCGCTGGCGGCTGTCTATCCGTGCGAAAGTTTACCCATCGCCGAAGCGCAAATCGCGCGAAGGAAGTTCGCGATGCAGGCGTTCATCCATGAGTTGATCGTGGCCAACCTGATGAAGGTGCTCCCGCTGCGGCCAGCGGATTTTTCGCTTTTCACGAATCTCAATCAGCCTTCCGAGTTCGACAGATCAGTGGCCGAACAGTGAAAGAATCAACGAGCGGCTTCCATTCCTCGCGCCCTTCCGTTTGAGTTCAGGCATGAGCTTTCTCGATCGCGCACAGACGATCGCCCCCGCCGGTTACAATCGCTGGCTCGTCCCGCCCGCCGCCCTCGCGGTGCACCTCTCCATCGGACAGGTCTACGCCTTCAGCGTCTTCAAACTGCCACTCACGAAAATCATCGGCGTCACCAAGTCCGCACCGGAAGATTGGACGCAGCCATCGCTTGCCTGGATTTTTAGCCTCGCGATTTTCTTTCTCGGCGCCTCGGCGGCCATGTTCGGAAAATGGGTCGAACGCTCTGGTCCGCGCAAAACGATGCTCGCCTCGGGGCTTTGCTTTAGCGGCGGCTTTCTTGTGGCGGCGCTCGGCGTTTCGCTTCATCAGCTCTGGCTGGTTTATCTCGGCTACGGCGTGCTTGGCGGTTGCGGGCTCGGTCTCGGCTACATCTCTCCGGTCTCGACGCTGGTGAAATGGTTCCCGGACCGCCCCGGCATGGCCACCGGGATGGCGATCATGGGTTTCGGGGGTGGCGCTTTTATCGGATCGAACCTGAGTCTGCTGCTGATGGATCACTTCAAATCCGCTACCAGCACCGGGGTCGTGCCGAGTTTCGTCGCGATGAGCCTGATCTATTTCTGTTTCATCCTTTTCGGGGCGTTGATCGTGCGCGTGCCGAAGGACGATTGGAAACCGGACGGCTACGTGGCCCCCGCGCAAGCACAGCGCATGATCACGACCGCGAACGTCGCGCTCGATCAGGCGTGGCGGACCACGCAATTCTGGCTGCTCTGGGTCGTCCTTTGCTTCAACGTTACCGCCGGCATCGGGATTCTCGAGCAGGCTTCGCCAATGATTCAGGAAATGTTTACCGGAAAAATCACCGCGGCCGCCGCCGGTGGATTTGTCGCGCTCTTGAGTCTGTTTAACATGGGCGGCCGATTCCTCTGGTCGTCGCTCAGCGATTACACCGGGCGCAAGGTCGTCTACATCATCTTCCTGTTGTTAGGTGCGATTCTGTACTGCCTGATTCCGTTCGCCGGCCGCAGCGGAAGCGTCGTTTTTTTCGTCGCGGTCTGCTCGCTCATCTTGAGCATGTATGGCGGTGGTTTCGCGACCATTCCCGCCTACCTGAAAGATCTTTTCGGCAGCATGCAGGTCGGCGCGATTCACGGGCGCTTGCTCACCGCGTGGTCGGCCGCCGGCGTGCTCGGACCCGTCCTCGTCAATTATATCCGGGAACATTTGAAGAGTCAGGGCGTGAGCGGCGTCGCCCTTTATGCGCCGACCATGTATCTGATGGCGGGATTGCTCGTGATCGGCTTGATTTGTAATCTACTCGTTAGGCCGGTTACAGACCGGTTTCATTTTCGCGAGAGCCCGGTAAAATAAACGACTCCATGATGACCGACACGAACGAACCGAACCGGAGCAGCGGCTTGCGATTATTGTTCTACTGGATGGTGGTGGGCGTGCCGCTGGCCTGGGGTATTTACAATACCGTCCTGAAACTTCAGGCGCTCTTTGGCTAAGGAATCGGCCGACGCCCGAAGAGCGTATCAGTAGTATGAGCGAGCATCCTCCAGCCGAAGCGCCTCATCTAAATACGACCGCGCAGAAGCCGGACGCCCTCACGGCCGGCGCGCCCCTCACACCTCCGGCGGACCACGCGGACGCCGACCATGAAAGCCCGACGCCCGGCGCACGCACTCCCTTCGAGAAACCGGCCGAACTCACCGAGCCGCATCACGTCGCCGCAGGCATCCCGGCGATTTACCAGACGACCCGTTTCGCCATCGGTGAGATGGGCCTCGTCCGCGGGGCGACGACGTTATTGAGTTCGAAGCGATCATCTGCTGTTGGGCAATGGGCTTGACGCAGCACAAAAACGCTGTCGCCACGATCCAGGAAATCATGAATTTCCTGCTCCTCGGCGGTCACATTGGCCGGCCGGGCGCCCGACCAGTTCAACACCCACATCTACGCCGCGACCACCTCCTCCGACTCTCGCGCTCGGCGCGGGTTTGAATTTCTGTTCGGCGCTGCCGTCGAACGAATTCTATGGCATTGCGAAAAGGGCTCTTCGCTCTCGTTTTTATCCTGGCCGCGTCGATCAGCGCGCACGCAGAATCCGATTACTCGGTCGAAATCGATCTGCAACAACAGACCGCGTATCTGCTTCGTGGCCGGCACGTCGTCATGACTAGTCCACTTTCGACCGGACGCTCAGGTCACCTGACCGAGACTGGTTCGTTCAAGATTATCGAGAAGGAGCGCAACCATTTCTCGTCGATCTACGGCAAGATCGTGGATGCGAACGGCCGCACGGTCGTGACCGATGCCGACGCGGATATGCACGTCCCGCCCGGCGGCAAATTTATCCCGGCGCCGATGCGGTATTTTATGCGCTTTCACGCCGCGACCGGTATGCACGCTGGTTATCTCCCGGGTTACCCTGCTTCGCATGGCTGCGTGCGGATGCCGGAAGACAACGCGATCGCTTTCTTTAACGCGGTCGAGGTCGGAACCCCGGTCCACGTGTTTGGGCGCCCTCCGCGGCAGAATGAATACGGCCGCCTTGGTCCGCAGCCTTCGCGCCGTCAGCAGATCGATCCGCGCTTCGCTCCGCGTCAGGATCCGCGATTCCGCGATCCTCGCTCCTACGATCCGTACGCGCTGCCGCCGCCGCCGGGATGGTGGCGATGACGGGGCCGCGCGCTTAAGGCTTTACGCTCGCGGTCGTCGGCGCGCGACTCAGATCGGCCAGATCGTTCAGGATGTTGAGCGCTTCGTCTCGCTCTGGATCAATCGCGGTGCCCTTCGTATCATCGGCCGGCGCGGTTGCTGCGTCAGAATCGGCATCGCTCGCCGCTTCCGGGGCGACTTTCGCGGCGCCATTCTTAGCCGAGGCGATCTTCGCCGGGAAAAGCACCATCTGCAGATTCGGTTTGTCGACGGTGTCGAGCGTGAGCCGATACATTTGTGTCTGTTCGCCCTGATGCGCGAGCCGCTCCTGGGAGCGCGCTTCCTTGCGGACTTTATCCTCGTTCAACTCGGCACGCCGGACATCTTCGTTCAACGTAATCCGATTTTCGTCCAGCTTCCGGCGCATCCGCTCCATGTCTTCCATCACAAAATGGAACTCTTCATTCGCCTGCACGCGCGCTTCGGATCGGCGTTTCAGCTCATCGATAAACAAATTGTGCGAGTCGGACCATTTCGTGAATTTCGCCTTCGGCACCTCGTCATAAGGCAGGCAGTTTTTCAGCGCGCCTTCGCCGAACTCGGGCAGGTCGCTCAAGCTTGGCAGCACGATGTCCGAGGCCACGCCGTGGAGCTGCGTCGACCCGCCGGCCACGCGATAAAATTTCTGGATCGTGAGCTTCAAAGCGCCGTCTTCCTGCGAACCACTGCCGAGTAGCGACCGGAATTTCCCGATCTCGAGAATCGTCTGCACCGTTCCTTTTCCGAACGTGTTCTTATCGCCCACGATCACGGCCCGGCCGTAATCCTGCAGCGCCGCCGCGAAAATTTCGCTCGCCGAAGCGCTCTGCCGGCTGGTCAGAACCACCATCGGTCCGCCGTAGGCGATGCCCGGATCGGGATCACTCGAGACGACGATGTTTCCATTCGATCCCTTCGTCTGGAC
>JALYZW010000363.1 GCA_030945725.1 Verrucomicrobiota bacterium
CCCGCGCCGGCTCGCCACGCACGATCTGCACCGGCAGCGTGTACGTTTCCGGCGCGCCGTCGCGGTAGGTCACTTCCACCAGCCAGACGCAGGCTGCGGCCGGTTCGCTCGAGACGGGGATTTGCTCGGTCACCCGCATTCCGCTGACGCTCCGCGCCTTGGCTCCGAACCAGCGCCGGTTACGGATGTACCCCGGTAACACGTCGCGCTCGAAAATCCGACGCTGATCGCCTTCCAGCAAAGTCGCGAGCGTCGGGGATACGCGGACTGTCGGCAGCGTTCGCTCGGCCTGCGCCTGCGCCGATTCCGGTTGTGGCCCGACGACGAACCAGAAGTGCCCGTGTGGTCCGAGGGTGACGACGTATGCGCTGTTTTTGACCGCCGGAAAATAATTCTGGCTGAAGACCTCCATCAACGCGCACCCGGCGAAGCGCGACAAATCGAGCTCTGCAACCTGCGAGAAGCGAGAGAGATTAACCACCACGAGGATCGTCTCGCTCTCGTGGTGGCGCAGGAACGCGAGCACCTTGGGGTTCTCGGGATGCAGAAACTCGAGCGATCCACGCGACAAGGCCTTGAAGTTTTTCCGCATCGCGATCACGCGGCGCATCCACCAGAGAAGCGACGAGAGATTCTTCTGCTGGTTCTCGACGTTGATCGCTTCGTAGTGGTACTCGGGGTCGATCGTGATCGGCAGGAAGAGCTGCTGGGGGTTCGCTTTCGAGAAGCCGGCGTTTCGATCCGCGCTCCATTGCATTGGGGTGCGGACGCCGTTGCGATCGCCGAGATAGACGTTGTCGCCCATCCCGATTTCGTCGCCGTAATAAAGGACCGGTGTCCCCGGCATCGAAAAGAGCAGGATGTTCAGCAGCTCGATTTTGCGCCGGCTATTCGCTAGTAACGGGGCGAGCCGGCGGCGGATCCCGAGGTTGATCCGCGCCACCGGATCGTTCGCGTAAACGCGCCACATGTAGTCGCGCTCCTCGTCGGTCACCATTTCGAGAGTCAGCTCGTCGTGGTTCCGCAGGAACATGGCCCACTGGCAATTCTCGGGAATCGCGGGCGTTTGATCGAGGATGTCGATGATCGGAAACCGATCCTCCATCTGCAGCGACATGAACATGCGCGGCATGAGCGGGAAATGAAAATTCATGTGCGATTCGTCGCCGACGCCGAAATATTCCACCGCGTCTTCCGGCCACTGATTCGCCTCCGCGAGCAGCATTCGGTCGGTGAACTTCGCGTCCACATGCGCGCGCAATTTCTTCAGGTAAACGTGCGTTTCGGCGAGGTTCTCGCAGTTCGTCCCCTCGCGCTCGTAGAGGTATGGCACGGCGTCGAGCCGCAGACCGTCGACGCCCATCTCGAGCCAGTAATCGCAGACGTGTTCGACGAGCGCGTGCACCGCCGGGTTGTCGAAATTCAAATCCGGCTGGTGGTGATAAAACCGATGCCAATAGTATGCCTTCGCCACCGGATCCCACGACCAGTTCGACGTTTCGAAATCTTTGAAGATGATGCGCGTGTCGCTGTACTTCTCCGGCGTATCGCTCCAGACATACATCTCACGTTCCGGCGAACCCGGAGCCGCGCGTCGCGATTTTTGAAACCAGGGATTTTGATCCGAGCTGTGATTGATCACGAGCTCCGTGATGACACGAAGGCCGCGCTGATGCGCCGCTGCGAGGAAGGCGCGGAAATCATCGAGCGTCCCGTAGTTCGGATTGACCTCGTAATAATCGGCGATGTCGTAGCCGTCATCCTTTAGTGGCGAAGGATAAAACGGCAGAATCCAAATCGCGGTGACGCCCAGTTCCTGGAGGTAATCGAGCTTTTCGATCGCGCCGCGAAAATCACCGATGCCATCGCCGTTGCTGTCGTGAAATGTCTTCACGTGCAGCTCGTAGATGACGGCGTCCTTGTACCAGAGCGGGTCGCGCAGCGGCTCGGTCAAAGGCTCGGACATGGAGCTAACTCTTGGCGCACAAAGGGAACGCGCGCAACGCTCCCTTTCCGCCGCGTCGCGCCCGTGTGCATCGGGCGAGCGCGACGACGATTTCGCGTTTTATTGCGGCAATCTATCGCTTCGTCGCGATGGCGGCGTGGGCAGCGATGCACTGCCATTTGCCGGCGCGTTCCATCCACGTGTCGACGAAACGAAAGTTGTGATCAAAGGAACGGCCGCTCGCGTCCGACCCGCTTTCTCTCGTCACGCCAAGCACGACCGCGACATGGGCGCCGTAGGTGCGGACCGACAATTGCCGCGCGGCCGCTGTTTTGTAGGTGTTCTTGTCGCGTTTCGCTTCGTAGAGCAGCGTCAATTTATCCCCAATTTTACCGGTCGATGAAACGCCGACGAAATCGTCTGCGACGAGCCGCTCAATGACCGAGGGGTCGTGGGTTACGATCGAAGCCTCCCATTCTTTTTCGAGCGCTTTGATCGCACGCGCCGCGCCGCTGCCTTCATCGCGCGCATCGACCGGTTCATCGCGCTCCGGCCTCTCTGCGGTCTTCGGCGGTAATGCGGGGCGGCGAGCTGGCGCGGCGGTTGCAGCGCGTTGGGGAGCGGCAGCCGAAGGCGTCGCGATCAAGGCGGGCGGTTGTTCCTGTTCCTCCTCCTCCTTGGCGGCGGCGGCGGGCGCGGGCGTCGGCGCGGCTTTCTGTTCCTGCTTCGGTGTAGGAGCTGGTGTCGGCGGAGCTTTTTGTTCCTGCTTCGCCGTAGGAGCTGGTGTTGGCGAGGCTTTTTGTTCCTGTTTCGGAGTTGGTGTTGGCCGAGGAGAGGGTTTCACCGTCGGCCGCGGGGTCGGCGTTTCGCCCGCCGTCGGCGCTGGCGCCGCCTCGTCCTCGGGCGGAGAACTGCTCCGGAATGGCGTCGACGCGGCGTCCTGCGCGCACGCGAGAGTCGCCGTCAAAAACAACGCGAGTGAGGACGCCAGAAGCTTATAGTTCATCGAGAAAGGTGCGGTCGAAAAATTGTGCGCGGCAGTGTATGAGGCTCGCGTTGGCCGCGTCAACAATTCTCCCGGATGGCAGAGTCAAGCTGCGTAAAATTCCTCGCGGCGACTTCGCTGCCCAGTGGAAGCAATCATGGTAGGGCCGCCGGCCCCGCGATATCTCTATGCTCTTTTTAATGGGTCGACGTTCCCGTATGGGGCCCGCAAACCACGACGGAAAAAAACGCGCCGAGCGCAGCCGGGGTTTCCGCCGTAGATCGTTCGCGCTGATTCGATTGGACGAATGCGGGCCTTCGCACTACATCAGCAGCTCTCCATGAGTCTCGATCTGATCCGCACTTCCCTTCGGCGTTTGCGGCAGGCCACAAGCCACGCGTAAAACAGATGGACAATTCGGAGAACGGGATTCAGCCCGAGATCGAAGAACCGCCGGCGCCGCGGCTGCCGGCTTCCGCGCCAGAGCTCGAGCCGGGCGCGCCGACCGATCTCGAATTGATGCACCGCATCCAGCAGGAAGATCCCGAAGCGCTCTCGCTGCTTTACGATCGTTACAACGGAATCATGAAGGCGCTGATCCTGCGCGTGATTCACAACGAGGCCGAAGCGGACGACCTGCTCCAGGAAATCTTCATGGAGATTTGGAATCAGGCGAAGAATTTTTCCGCGCAAAAAGGAAAACCATTGGGCTGGATGGTGACGCTGGCCCGTCGCCGCGCGATCGATGGCCTGCGGAAAAAACAGGCTTACGCGCGAGCCGGGGAGCGGCTGCAGAATGAGACCGAACAACAACCCGACGCCTGGGTGCATAATTCTACCGAAGAGGAGATTACGTTCAGCGACACGCGCATTCTCGTGCGACGCGTAATTAACACACTGCCGCCAGCGCAGCAGCAGGCGATCGACCTCGCATTTTTTCGCGGGATGAGTCAGCGCGAAATCGCCGCAAAAACGAATACACCGTTAGGCACGGTCAAGACCCGCCTCGAACTGGGGCTGAAAAAGATCTACGACGGCCTAAAGGAACTGCGTGATGAGCTTTGAGGAATTTCAGAATGCCGCCCGCCTCTATGTCATCGGCGCGCTGGAGAACGGCGAGGCGGAAAGCTTCGAAAAGGCACGGCGTGACTTCGGCCAACCGGCGGAAGATTACATCGCTGAATGCTACAACATGCACGAAGCCTTCGCGCTGAGTTTGCGCCCGGCCAAATCGTCGGACGCGATCAAAGACCGGCTCATGTCGTTGGTGCGCAGCCGACAACCGGGATAATTTTCGACCGCTAAACCGGCGGCAGTTCTCGCAGAATATACTCCTGGAGAAATCCGTAGAAATTTACCTGGAAAAGACTCAGATCACGCCGCGAGCCGATCGGCGAACGGTAGTGGTCGCACAGCTCCGAGTCGGTGAAGTTATACTTCGAGGCGATCACCAAGCGCGCCTGATTGAGCGCGTTCAGCCAGGCTTCCGCATTCCCCGCCGGGATGCGGAGCGTGCAATTTGCGAACGGCTTTGCCTCCCCGTTGAGCTGCGCCAGGTCCGCCGCCACCGTTTCGGTCGCTGATTGAAACAAGCGGCGCAGTTCGGGTTCCACGTAGAGTTTCCACTCCTCGCAGATCTCGTTCTCCGAGCCCGCGATTGGTTTACTGAAGAGCCGTCGCTCGGCCGATTCGACCCCATCCGGGTTCGTGCTCTCCGGAATCTGGCGCAGCAGCTCCGCGAGGAACGGGTCGACATCTGTGATCACCAGATTGTCGCCGGTCCGTCGGATCTCCATGTCAATTTGTGCGCTCGATCGTGGCCAGAAGGAGATAGCCGTGCAGCTGCTGCACGTAAAGTTCGGCGCGTTCGCGCACGCCGCTCCAGACAATGGAGCGTCCCAGTTCGTGCACCTCGAGCATGTGTTTTTCGGCCTTATCGCGCGAAAAACCGAACACCTTCTGAAACACCATCGTGACGTAACTCATCAGATTGACCGGATCGTTATGGACAACCACTTGCCAGGGCAAGTCCACTTCTTCTGCCGTGCGCGTCTCCTCTTCGATCGCGGGACTCTGCGACGATCCTCTGATTGCGCTCTTCGTCACTTCGCGCAGACGCATAAAGGAGACGCTAACATGCGGGGGTCTCACTTCAAATTGCGCGCCTGCCGCGCGTCACGGGGCCGCCGCTTGTTGCGCGATCCGATTTTGAACCGCGGACATTTTCCGCGCGGCGGCTGGCCTGGTGTCGTCGAATCCGTGCAGGTGCAGCAGGCCGTGCACGATGTAGAGCTGGATCTCCTGTTCGGTCGAGGAACGGAGCGCGCGCGCCTGTCTGCGCGCAGTTTCGGCGCTGATGAAAATTTCGCCGTGTTGAAACGTGATCACGTCCGTCGGGCCGGAAACACCGAGAAATTGCCGATGCAATTGCGCGATGCGGCGATCTGAGACGAGCACAATTCCTACTTCCGAAAGCGTGGACAGATCATTCCGAGATGCCGGCCGGATCCTTAAACACTTGAGCAAGGCGCGTTCAGTGAACGACTGAAGTCGCGGCAGATCGAGACCTATTTGGCGTTGCCGATTTTGGACGGAGACGCGCGCGATCACGAAAGTTGACATTGCCGATCGAGGCTCGTTAACAACGCGCACAACATTTCCAAGCGCGGAGTCGATGCCCCGGCGGCCCGCGCGCGACGAAGCGGCTCGCCCCAGATCGCGTCGATCTCAAGTGGCCGCCCAGCCTCGAAATCAATCAGCGTCGAAGGCTTGTAGGCGCCTAACGAGGCGGTTCGCTGCAGTTGCAGTTCGGCTTCGTTTTGTGAAACCGGAACACCGCACGCGTTTGCGGCGTTGATGATTTCGGCCATCAACGCCTGCGTCGCTCGGTGCAGATCGTGATCGCGAAGAATGACGTCAGTCGTAACTCCACCAGCGGCGACAGCCAGGCCATTGAACGGAATGTTCCAGACTAACTTCCTCCAGCGTTCGACGCGCAGATCATCGGCGACCGAACAATTCACGCCGGCCCTGGCGAACAATTCCACAACCGCGAAGGTCCGTTGGCGCGGTTCACCTTTATATTCGCCGACCGCGAGACGGCCGACGTCGTGATGGTCGATCACGCCCGGCGCAATGCGATTGAGACAGACAAAACAAAGTCCGCCGAGCACACGATCGGCGCCGAAGTGTTCGGCGAGAAACTCTTCGTTCCCGAGACCGTTTTGCAACGTGACCAGCATCGTGCCCGCGTGCAGCAGGGGTGGAATGAGTTCGAGCAGCGCCCCGTTCGCAGTCGTTTTCAGCGCGACCAGCACGAGATCGCACGGACCGATTTCCGGCGTCGTTCCGTAACACTTTAGGTTTGTGACTCGGAAGCCGCCTTCCTTTTCCCGAACGTGGATCCCCGCCCGCCGAACGTCCTCGAGTTGACTGCGCATCAGAAAATTCACATCGCATTCCGTGCGTGCCAGCTTCGCGCCATAATAACTCCCGATCGCGCCCGCGCCGACCACCGCGATCCGCATTCGATCAGACGAGGGCGCGCTCACGCGGGCGGCCGCTGTTCCGCCTGGAAGTTCCGCGTAATCAGGCGCGAGCCCTTTGCGAAACTAAAATATGCCCAGGCCCATTCGATCAGGACCGCGAGCCGATTCCGAAAACCGACCAGGAAAAGAACATGCACGAAGGCCCAGACGAACCACGCGATCAATCCACTCAAGTGGATGAAATGCAGGTCGGCGACGGCCTTGTTCCGCCCGATCGTCGCTAGGTTGCCTTTGTCCCAGTAGCGAAAACGCTGCGGCTTCCGGCCGTCGATCATCTCCAGAATATTGTGGGCCGCGTGCCGCCCTTGTTGCATCGCGACGGGCGAGACGCCGGGCAGGGGCTTGCCCGTTTGATGTGGGAAATTTGCGAGATCGCCGATCACCTGCACTTCGGGATGCTCAGGAATCGTGAGGTCGTCGTTCACGACTACGCGGCCGCTTCTATCGACCGGAACGCCGAGGGATTTACCGACAAATGACGCGGTGTTTCCGGCCGCCCAGATCTTCACCCGGCAAGGGATAAATTCGTCGCCGACCTTCAGCCCTGCGTCGGTCAAGTCCGTCGCATGCACGCCGGTGCGGATCTCGACGCCGAGTGCGGCGAGCTGTTTCGTCGCGCTGAGTTGCAGATCCTCGGGAAAGGAAGCAAGCACGCGCAGCTCGCCTTCGATCACGATGATGCGCGCCTGAGATGGGTCGATGTGCCGAAAATCTTTCGCCAACGTGTAGCGCGCGATTTCCGCGATCGCTCCGGCCATCTCCACCCCGGTCGGTCCGCCTCCGACGATCACGAAGGTCATCGCCGCGTGGCGCGCGTTTTCATCGGTCGTTTTTTCCGCGAACTCGAAGGCCATCAGAATGCGACGCCGGATTTCCACCGCGTCTTCGAGGCTCTTCAAGCCGGGCGCGAGAACCTCCCATTCCGGATGACCAAAATACGAATGGCGCGATCCGGTCGCGACGATCAGGTAGTCGTATTGCAGCTCGAGATCGCCTGCCTTGACGGTGCGCGTCTGGACGTCGACCGCCTTCACCTCCGCGAGCATCACTTCCACGTTACGGCACTCGCTCAGGACGCCGCGGACGGGCGCCGCGATGTCAGCCGGGGAAAGCGCCGCAGTCGCCACCTGATAGAGCAGCGGCTGAAACAGATGGTAGTTCGTCCGGTCGATGACCGTCACTTTGAGCGCCTCGCAACCCAGCTTTTTAGCGGCCTCGAGCCCTCCAAATCCCGCCCCGATGATGATGGCGTGTGGCTGCTGCGATGGACCGTCTTGCATTCGCGCCCAATCTCCGCGAGTGCTTTTCGGAAGCGAGAAGAATCGCGCGGTTAAGCGGGCCAAAAGCAGTTGTCAGATCGGGGTCTCGCGCTATCTTTCGCGCCTTATGCCGAAGCCCATTGCGCGCAGCAAAACACGCAAAGCCGTTGCGAAACGATTCAAAATTACCGGGACCGGCAAGGTGATGCGGCAGCAGGCTTCGCGTCGCCACCTCCTGTCATCGAAGAGCGCCAAGCGTAAACGGCAGATGGCGAAATCGCAGGAAGTGCACCACACGGACACTGCCCGGATCAAGATGAACATGCCGTTCGCCTGATCGGCGGCGGATCATTTTCAACGCGGACGGAGCTCTGGAGCTTCCTCCTGGAACGCCGGATCAGCCGCCTGCTCGCGCACGCGCGTTGTCGTGGTTTGGACGCGCGTCGTCGTGGTTCGCGTCGGATACAATTCCACGTCCGGACTGTAGAGGTCGCGCCGATTTTCCAGCGTAGTGCAACCGCTCGACGCCGCGAGCAGAGCGAACCCGAGCAGCACCTTCACGCCGGGGATCGAATCAGAACCGCCGCTAACCGTCAATGTCGCCGCGCCGGGTTTCACCATTTGCACAGCTCGCATCTTGCGCGAAGAGTTCGATTCCGTCAGGGGCTATGGACTGAGGACTTACGAACCCCGCCAGGGCAGGAATGCAGCAACGGTAGTCTGATCCTCTTTGCCGTAGTTCTCTGGCGGACTTTTTTTGCGCGAATCAGAACGCGCATCTCCTCGATGAAACTGGTGAAGGTAAAGACAGTGCGCTTCGCGCAGATCGTCGAACGCTGCGGCGCGCCGGAAGTTTATACTTTGTGGCAGAAACCGGCGGCTGATCGCCATTTCCAAACGCTGCTGAAAAACGAACGACTCATGACCGTCCGTCCCCGCACGAGCGGCGCAGATTTCGGCGAAGTCGGGTTCGTGAAAAACAAGACGGCGACGTACCTCGCCTTTCCGAAACCGCTGAAGCGGTTTCGCGACAAGTGCATCGTCGGGATCAAATGGGATCTGGTGAAATCGTGAGCGCGCCCGTGCTACGTTCGCGGTGATATGAGCGATAG
>JALYZW010000377.1 GCA_030945725.1 Verrucomicrobiota bacterium
GATGAGCCCACGGCGGGGCTCGATCCGGTCGTGTCGGACAGCATCAACCGTTTGATCCGCCGGCTGCAGGAGCGGTTTCACGTCACCAGCATCGTCGTCACGCATGATATGAAGAGCGCGTTTCACATCGGCGATCACATTGCTTATCTGCATGAAGGCCGGATTTATTTCTATGGGACGCCGCAGGAGTTGGAACGCTCGACCGATCCGTTAATCCAGGATTTTCTTCTCGGACGTTCGGAAGGCGGCTAACCCAAGCGCCCTGCGGCTTCGTGCGGCCGCTCGTTAACGTTCGCCTTCGCGCACCCGATTGGCCAAAGGCAGTAAGCCCTCGATTGGCCAGAGTGGCCGGCAACCCTCGGTCATCCCGAGCCGCGCAAACGGCGAGGGACCTCACCGATTCAGGCGGCGCGTTCGCATCGACCAGTGGCAGCGATCATCCGGTGGTTCGGAATGACCGAGAACGAATGCTGCCTTCAGGGGTTAACCGGAGGCAGTAAAAACAGGCCTCGGGATGACCGGAGAGGCCACTCACGGCCGTGGGAGCACGCCTGCGAGCTTTCGTCCGCATGGGGCGGTGCTAAGGTTCCCGGGTCTATGGCCCACAGCGAAAAAGGACTCGAGTTCAAAGTGGGCGCCTTTGTGTTCGTCGGGCTCGCGATGCTGGCGGCACTCGTAGTGCAATTCGGCCGCGTGGGAGAGGGGTTTAAGACCTATTACGGCCTCACCGTTCAGTTTCCAGACGCAAGCGGGTTGCTCAAAGGCTCGGACGTTCTCCTTTCCGGCGCGAAGATCGGGCGCGTCTCAGGCGGTCCGCGGCTCATGCGGGTGGGGCAAGGCGTCGAGGTCCCGCTGCGGATTTATGATTACGTGAAGGTGCCGACCGGCAGCAAATTCACGGTGGGTAGCTCGGGCCTGCTCGGTGATCGTTTTGTGAATGTCGCGATTCCTGCGGGCGAACCTAAAGCGTTCCTCGGCAAGGATGCGACCGTGGCCGGCGCGCGCGAAACCGGCCTCGACGACCTGACGCGCGAAGGTGGTTTTCTTGTCGGCGACATGCGCACCGCGGTGCAGAATGTGAACACCGCGGTCACGCGTTTGAACGAGCAACTGCTTTCTCCGACGAACATGCAGAACTTGAAAACGAGCATCGATCACTTGAGCCAGGCGACGGGCGCCCTCGCCGAGTCATCGAAGAAAATCGACGGTGTCGTCGAGCAGACTGGCGCGACCATGGGCTCGGCGAAAAAGGCGGCGGACGATGTGCAACTCGCGGTCGCCGATGCGCGGAAAACAATCGCCGCCGCGACACAGGTGATCCAGCAGGCGACGATCGGGAAAGGTCTGCTGCCGACGTTATTGTCGAACCAGGAGCTGGCGAACGATCTGCACGCGCTCGTGACGAATCTGCGGACGCACGGAATTTTGTTTTACCGCGATAGCGCGCCGAAACCGCCGCTGCGCGAGCAGCCGGTCGCGCCGCCGGTCCGGAAGGGTGGGAGGCAACCATGACGCCGCTCCTTACCGTCAATCTCCTGCGCGCCCTTTTCATCACGTTTTGCGTGACGATCGGCGGAATAGCGAGTAACGAAATTCTCGGGCGCGCCCTGCCCGGGGTGCTGGTCGGATTGGTCTTCGGGCTGCTCGTTGTCCTCGCCGATCGGCTGCTGAAAGGCTTTTCGCTCCGCGCCTTTTCATCGGCGACTTTTGGCCTTTTGCTCGGCCTCTTTTTCTCAAACCTGCTGATGGCGTCGGACATTCTTCGCTTCCAACCCGAATCGACCCAGTGGCTGGTGCGACTGGTCGTTTACTGCACGTTTGGCTACCTCGGCATGATGTTGGCGATGCGCAGTAGCCGCGACGAATTTTCGCTTGTGATCCCGTACGTCCGCTTCGCGCGGCAAACGATGCAACACGAGCCGCTCGTCGTGGATACGAACGTGATCATAGACGGTCGCATCGCGGACCTCTGCGCGACCGGATTTCTGAGCCGGTCGTTGATCGTGCCGCGCTTTGTCCTCGGCGAACTCCAGACGCTGGCCGATTCGCGCGACCCGATCAAACGAGAACGCGGGCGACGCGGACTCGATATTCTGAATCAACTCCAGCACTCAAAGGAGGTAGACCTGACCATCCATGAGAGCGCCGGGGACGCCGATCTCCCGATCGACGCGCGTCTGGTCCGGACGTCGAAAATGTTGCAGGCGCGTTTGCTTACGAACGACAACGCGCTCTGCCAGGTGGCGCGGCTGCAACAGGTCGCGGCGCTTAATCTGAGCGATCTGTCGCGGGCGCTGCGGCCGGTGGTCGTGGCCGGCGATGAGCTCGAATTGAACCTGGTGAAAGAAGGCCGCGATACGCACCAGGCGGTCGGATATTTACCCGACGGGACGATGATCGTGGTCAATCACGCGCGCCAGCATCTTGGAAAAGTTGCGTCCGTGGTGGTGTCGAGCGCGTTGCAGACCGGCGCGGGACGCTTGATTTTCGCGGAGCTGAAGGAAAACGCCCAACCGCGGCCGGGATTAGTGGCGCGCAGCGGGGCGTAAGGCGACTCGGCCGGGCAGGGCTGATCGCGGCGCAATCTCGCGGCATTTTAAATGCGCGGTTCTCGGCGCGTTTGCGTGGTCCAGTGCCCGTTTTGGCTGCGCCTAGACAATTTTTTTACAACTTTGTTCAAACTTTGTTTGCACCGTTTCGGGACTTTGTTATCACGGGGTCGTTCCACCCCCAAACCCCATGAACAAATCCGTTTCGCACCTGCCATTATTCCTCTCGGCGCTGCTAATTTGCCTGGCCGCCATTCCTACCGAGCACCTCCGTGCCCAGGGCGTCACCAGTTCGGCGATTACCGGCCTCGTGACTGACAGTGCCGGCGCCCCCGTTGCGGGAGCCGTGATCACCGCGGTCGATGAGTCCTCCGGCACAAAATACAATTCGGTCACACGGTCGACTGGCCGATTCGATATCACCAACGTGGTTACCGGTGGCCCTTACCGCATCACCGCGAAAGCGGGCGGACTTACCCGGACGAAATCGAACGTCTTTACGACTCTCTCCCAGGCAGCGGACGTGAATCTCCAGCTAACCGGAACCGCTGCGGGCGGCGAGGCGGCAGTCGCAAGCGCGGCCGATACGGGCGGTGGCGCGGAGACCGAACGCGTCACGGTCCAAGGCGCCGCGGTCGATGATCTTTACAGCTCTGATCGCACCGGCACGAGCACCTACGTGACCCGCGAGGAAATCAACAATCTTCCCACGATCAACCGCAGCCTGAACGATTACATCCGCTTGACGCCGCAACTCAGCACTCTCGGTCGTCAGGGCGCTTCCGCGGCCGGGCAGAATAATCGCGCCAACAATATCCAGATCGACGGCGCGACCACGAGCGACGCGTTTGGTCTGGCCACCTCCGGCGGCGGCACCGGTTCGCCGACCGAGAGCGCGGAGCCGATCAGCCTCGATACGATCGATCAATTCCGGGTCAACATTGCCCCCTTCGACGTCCGCGAGAGCAATTTCCAGGGCGCGTCCATTAACGCGATCACGCGCAGCGGCGACAATTATTTCAAGGGATCCGTCTATGGCTTCGGGCGCAACCAGGACCTCGTCGGTGACAGTTCGCGGAATAAACCGGTGGGCGACTTCCACGAGTATCAGTACGGCGCCCGCCTCGGTGGACCGATCGTAAAGGACAAACTCTTCTTCTTCATCAGCTATGAAGCGAAGCGCGCGGTTTTCCCGATCCTCGGCGACACCTCGAGATTCAATCTGGCCAGCGTTCAGAACATCATCAACATCACGCAAAGCCAGTACGGCTTCGATCCGGGCGGCATTGGCGCTGAGTCGCAAATCGTCGAGGACGATAAGTATTTCGCGAAACTCGATTGGAACATTTCGGACGGGCAGCGTCTCTCCGTCCGCTACAATCACGTCGATGGCTTCAACGAATTCGGACTCAGCCGCGGCACTACCTTTGATCTAAAGAGTCGCCAGTACGACAAACCGATTCAGACCGATTCGACAGTCGTGCAGCTCTTCAGCACCTGGACGCCGAGCCTTTCCACCGAAACACGTTTCGGTTTCAATAATTTCCTCGCCGAACGCAAGCCGAACGGAATCTTTCCGCAGGTGATCGTGCACGAGACCTACGGGGACGTCCGTTTCGGCTCGGAGCAGTTCAGCCAGGAAAACTCCCTGAAGCAGGAGATCATCGAGGCGACGGTGAACGCCGATTACTTCGTCGGAAATCACCAGATCACGCTCGGGACGAACAACGAGCTGACTGCCTTCGAGAACAAGTTCCTGCGGGACTTTTTCGGCTCGTACGATTTTCGTTCCAGCACCGGATTTACGGCCACGCAAAATTATCAGCGTGGCGCTCCGACGAACTACGCAGTCACCATTCCTACTTCGCCCGGCGCTATCCCGGTAACCGAGGTCCGCTATTTTGATTATAGCGCCTACCTTCAGGACAAGTGGAAGATCCTGCCAAATCTGACCGTCACCGGCGGCTTCCGCGTCGACGCCCAGATTTTTCCGGATGAGCCGCTTTTCAATCCGCAGTTCGCTCGTGATTTCCCCGGCCGCAGTACCAGCGACATTCCGAACGCGCTGATCTACTCGCCTCGTCTCGGATTTAACTGGGATGTGTTTAACAATAAGGAGACCCAAGTGCGTGGCGGCGTCGGCATCTTCGGAGCGCGCACACTTGGCGTTTTGTATACAAACCAGTACGGGGGAACCGGCGTCGACTTCAAGCGTACTTCTCAGACCTTCGGCGGCACCGGCAATCCGCCCCTCACTCCGGGCTTCTTCAGCCCCGACCCGAGCAATCAGCCGCCCGCGTCGCGCACCCTCGCACCTGAAATCGACTTGACGGACACCGACTTTGAATCCTCGCAGCTAGCGCGCTCCAGCCTGGGTATCGACCAAAAATTGCCATTTGGGCTCATCGCCACCCTGGAAGGACTTTACGCGAAAACGCTAGTAGGAGTGACGGAACAAAATCTAAATTTAGGGACGCAAACAGGCACGCGATCTGAAGATGGTCGTCCCGTTTTCGCCGGCTTTAACCGAGACAAGAACTTCGATAGAGTCATCCTGCTGACAAACACGGACCAGGGCTACTCCTACAACCTCACGGCGCAGCTCGAGCGGCCGGACGCTGGTGACGGCTGGTATGCGAAAACCGCCTACACCTACGGCCGCGCCTTTGATGTCAATAGCTCCACCTCCAGTCAGGCAGCGTCTAATTTCGGGTTTAATCCAACTTCTGGTAATCCAAACCGGGAAGAGCTCAGTATCTCCGATTTCGAACTCCGCCATCGCATCATCGGCGTCCTCTCTTATACTTACGCCTTCCGGAAAGGCTGGGATTCGACGATCGGCTTGTTCTACGAAGGGATTTCAGGAAAGCCTTATAGCGTTCTCTACAACGGAGACGTAAATAACGACGGCCAATTCAGTAACGACTTGGTCTATGTGCCGACCGGTCCGAATGACCCGATCGCCGCCAAGTTTGTCAGCCCTGCTAACTTCGCCGCCTACAACCGATACGTAGACGACAATAATTTCCTTAGTCGCTACCGCGGGCGGATCGCGCCCCGCAATGGCGGTCGCGACCCGTGGATCAATCGTCTCGATCTCCACTTCGCGCAGAAGATTCCGGTGAAATGGGCTAACGCCGAGATCACAATCGATCTGTTGAATGCAGCTAACCTGATCGATGACTCGAGAGGCCAGATCAAGCGCTACAGTGGGTTCGGTACCCCGCAACCGGTTAGCTATAACAGCACGACCGGAAAATATACCTACACCGGCATCGGTTCAGTCCCCACGGTGCAATCGCTCGATGATCTAGATTCGCGGTGGAAGGTGCAGCTCGGCGTCCGCTTAACGTTCTAAACATTTCCGCGCCACAGCTGCCGGCGGCTCCCGTCGAGGGTCAGGACTACAGGCCGACTGCGTCCCGCACGCGGCTCATCACGCCATTGGCGATTGCATTTGCGCGCCGCGCGCCTCGCGCGAGGACATCATCAATGTAATCCGGCTGCGCCTGAATCTGGGCGCGGCGGGTGCGCATGGGTGCGAAGTATTCCCATAGCTTCGCGAATAACTGTTGCTTGAACTCACCGTAACCAGTGCCGCCGCGGCGGAACGCGGCGCTCATCGCTTCCTTCTCGTCGTCCGTGGCGAGAAGCGAGTAGAGCTGGAAAATTGTCGACCCGGCCGGATCCTTTGCTGCCGCAACCGGTGTAGAATCGGTCACGACACTCATCACTCGCTTTCGCAGCTCCTTTTCGTCGGCGAAAATATCGAGGGTATTACCGTAGCTTTTGCTCATCTTCTGTCCGTCGATCCCAGGCACCACCTCGGTCGCCGCGTGGATGCGCGGTTCGGGTAGCTTAAAGGTTTCGCCGAACGTCTCGTTAAACTTCAGAGCAATATCGCGCGTCATTTCGAGATGTTGCTTCTGGTCTTTCCCCACTGGCACGATATCGCTGTCGTAGATCAGAATATCAGCCGCCATCAGGACCGGATAAGTAAAGAGACCAGCCGATGCCGGTAGACCGCGCGCCACCTTGTCTTTATAGGAGGTGCCCCGATCGAGCAGCGCTTTCGGAGTTACCGTCGATAAAATCCAGGCAAGTTCGGCTACCTGCGGCACGTCGCTTTGCTTAAACAGCGCGCAACGATCCGGATCCAGACCGCACGCAAGAAAGTCCAACGCGACCCTGCGATTGTTTGCTCTCAGGACCTTCGGGTTATCGATCGTGGTGAGTGCATGGTAATCCGCGATGAAATAAAGTGCCTCGCCTTCTGATTGCAGCGCGAGCGCCGGTCGCATCATGCCGAAGTAATTGCCGATGTGCAGAACGCCACTCGGTTGAATGCCGGAAAGAATACGCATGGAGACCGCGAACGTCCGCTGCGCCACGGTTCACTGCAAGGCGTACGCCGCCGCAATTGAGTCCGACGGAAGCCGGCCGCTAGATCGCGCTCGCCGGCGCTAATTCTGCGATGTTGTTGCGGAAGCGATGCGCGCCTGCTCGACGAGCGACTCGCGCGCGTGATAACAGTATTCTCTCCACCGATCGTTCGTGTGCGGCGCTGGCTGCGAGGGGCTTACTTCCAACCCAAACTGGGTCGGTGTGATTGCCGTTGTCAGAGGATCGTTCAGCACGGTCTTCGCGTAGGAGGCTCTCCGCTGGGCGAGATAGCTTCGGGTCACGATTGTGCCCTGAGCGGTGAGAAGCAAGGCGAGAATCGCAATCTCAATCCGGCGTCTCGTGGCGGGAATACGATGCATCTCCCTCTAAAATCAGCATAGGCAATGCCACCCGCCTCGTTTTCCTGCGTTCAAATCCTGCCCCGAGAGCGAGCTCGCCAGCGGTTCGGCGGATGACGTTACGATAAGCATCGATCAGTGCGTGCGCGATCGCCGGCAAGGCGAGGCGTCCCGCCGGTGCGCCAGCAGAAAGAAAGCGGCACGCCGACCAATGTGTGAACAATGATCAAAACCGGGATCGCTCCTCGCGACGACCCGTCGTGCTGATGTGAGCTCGGCTCCGCGCGCTTCGCCGCCTCAGGATGACACGGCAATGCTCGCCGCAATTAGCGAGCGTAGCTTTCCGCGAGTGCGATTGTACCCGTAACCTTAAATGTCCGCAGACTCAAAATCACACAATCAGCTCGCTCACGAGAAGTCGCCGTATCTCTTGCAGCACGCCGATAATCCGGTGGACTGGCGACCTTGGGGCGAGGAGGCGTTCGCGAAAGCGCGCGCGGAGAACAAGCCGATCTTTCTTTCGATCGGGTACTCGACTTGCCATTGGTGCCACGTCATGGCGCACGAATCGTTCGAAAACGAAGACATCGCCGCGGTCATGAATCGCGAGTTTGTGAACATCAAAGTCGACCGCGAAGAGCGGCCGGACGTCGATCGGGTTTACATGACGTTCGTGCAGGCGACGACCGGCGGCGGCGGATGGCCCATGAGTGTGTGGCTGACGCCGGCGCTGAAGCCATTCGTCGGCGGCACCTACTTTCCGCCCGAGGATCGATATGGTCATCCCGGATTCAAAAAGGTGCTGGAACGGATCGCCGCGGCGTGGAAGCAGGACCACGGAAAAATCGCGGAACAAGGCAACCGAATCATCGCCGCACTCTCGGAAGCGGCGGAAGGCGGGCGCGAGTCACGCGCACAACTGAACCCCGAAGTCCTGGATACAGCTTACGGACAATTTGCGCGCAGTTTCGACGCGCATGAAGGCGGTTTTGGCAGCGCACCAAAATTCCCGCGGCCGTCGACTTTGAACTTCCTCGTTAGGTTTGCTGCGCGCGTGAAAGAGCGGAATCGGGGCGGGACTGATGAAGGAGGCGTACCTGGAGCCGCGTCTTCTCCCGCCGAAACGCGCGCAGCGCACGCGCTCGAGATGAGTCTCTTCACGCTGCAAAAAATGGCGGCGGGCGGAATGCACGATCAGCTCGGCGGCGGCTTTCATCGTTACTCGGTCGATGCGACGTGGCACGTCCCGCATTTTGAAAAAATGCTCTACGACCAATCCCAGCTGGCGATCGCGTATCTAGAGGCGTTTCAGATCACCGGAGACGAGCAGTTTGCGACGGTCGTGCGAGACACGCTCGATTACGTCCGACGCGACATGACGGCGCCGGGCGGCGGCTTTTTCTCCGCTGAGGATGCGGACAGCGAAGTCCCCGGAGCCGACGCCGATCACGGAAAGAAAAGTGAAGGCGCCTTTTACATTTGGACGCAAAAGGAGATCGAGGCAGCGCTCGGCGCGGATGCGGGCTCGTTCACCTTCCAGTACGGAGTGCTGCCGGATGGCAATGCGCCAGCGGGTGCCGATCCCCATGGCGAGTTTACGGGCCGCAACATCCTGATCGTGCGCCACACGCTCGCCGAGACGGCGGCGCGTTTCGGGAAGAGCGAGGACGCCGTGCGAGCTTCCCTCGCGGAGAGCCGCGCGACGTTGCTCAGATTGCGCGCGGGCAGGCCACGGCCCCATCTCGACGATAAAATCATCACGGCCTGGAATGGCCTAATGATCTCCGCC
>JALYZW010000378.1 GCA_030945725.1 Verrucomicrobiota bacterium
CTCATGGCGTGCGGGCAACATCAAAGCGATTGCGGGCGGCGGCAAAAACTCAGATGCTCGCGCGGTGAACGACTTCCGTCCCGCCCTCGACGTCGTCCTGACTTCGCTGCGCGACATTCGCGACGGAAGCACTCGGCTGCCGCGGGCTTCGATCACGTCACTCCATCTTCTTCGGCAACCGTCGCCCGCCGTATCGCGTCCGAACGGCCAGGCGGAATTACTCGCTCCCATCCGCGCGCGGGTCTCGGTTTGCACGAAATGTCCGCACCTCGCGGCCTCGCGAACGCAGACCGTTTTCGGCGTCGGAAACCCGGATGCGGAATTGATGTTTATCGGGGAGGCGCCCGGCGCGGAGGAGGACGCGAAAGGCGAGCCATTTGTCGGAAGAGCGGGTCGGTTGTTGACCCGAATCATCGAGACGATGGGTTTCACGCGCGATGAAATCTATATCGCGAACGTGCTCAAATGTCGCCCGGACATGCCCGCCGGGAGCTCCGGAAATCGTCCGCCGACCCCGCAGGAAATGGCGACCTGTTTGCCATACTTGTCCGAGCAGATTGAGATCATTCGTCCGAAGGTGATCGTCGCGCTCGGGGCCACGGCCGTCGAGGGATTGCTCGGCACGCGCGGCACGATGCGGGACCTGCGCGGCAAATGGCATTCGCATCAGCAAACGCCGCTCATGATCACGTATCATCCGTCATATCTGCTTCGCAACCAGTCGCCCGCGGAGAAGCGGAAAGTCTGGGAAGATATGCTGCTCGTGCTCGAGCGGCTCGGTCGGCCGATCAGCGAAAAGCAGCAGCGATATTTTCTCTGATCAACGCGAGAGCTGCTGAAACATCCGCGTCAGCGTGCGCCGCGAACCGAGCGTCAACATGGTGGTGGCGACGATCTGGCGAACTTCCCGCCGCGGGACCTTTACGCGATGTGCAATGCTGCGCGGCCCGGTCGTCTTCAGCAACGCGAGCGTACGGACTCCGATCAACGCCGGTAGCGCGGTTGCGATGCGGAGGCGGACGTTTTCGATCGCCGTCGCGTATTCCAGGCCGGCAGTCATTCCGGCAGCTGCCCGTTCCCGCCAGGCGCGAAAAATCGGCTCCGCGCTTTCCGGCGCGGCCGCCAGCTCCTCCGGCGACAAACCGGCCAATTCCTCAGCCGGCAGGTAACAGCGTCCGGCGGCCAAATCATCGCCGACATCGCGCAGAATATTAATCAACTGCAAGCCCTGGCCGTATTCCACGCCGAGCCGCAACATTTCGGCTTCAGAAAGCTGAGCGAAACGACGCAGATGCCGCGCGCCAATATGCGTCCAGAATTCGCCGACGCATCCTGCGACGAGGTAGGTGTATTCGTTCAACTCCGCGACGGTCCGGAGGACGCGAATTCCTTTGCCTTCGCCGAAGCGTTCGAGGTCGAGGCTTTGGCCGCGCACAATTTTCTGCAGAACTTCCCGCACGTCAGCGGCATCGGGTTGGCCTAACGAGTCGAGCAAATCGAGATAGAGAGGGAGCGACTCGATTAGGGTTCGCTCGGCGTCGTTTGGCTGTTGTTCGGCGAATACGCGAAGGATCGGAGCCAGGTCGTCGCCGTCGGCCCCTCCCTGAATATGGGCCGAGAGTTGAGCGAGCGTCACTCGGCGCACATCCGAAGAGATTTCAGCGGTATCGGCGACCGTGTCGGTCGCGCGGGCGAGAAGATAGGCAAGCGATATCGGTTGTCGCAGGAGCCGCGGCAGAAGCGAAAGCGACAAATAGAAGGAGCGCGAAACCGGCCGCAGCACATCGTCCATCGATCGCGAATTCGTCATCGCACCTTGGGCGGTCAACGGCCTACGTTCCTGACCACGATGCGCGCCGGATCGGCGACGCCGAGGCCCATCTGCTCCGCGACCGGCACATGGGCCGCCAGTTGGTCGATCGGCGGCAGGTTCGCTTTCGCCCGCCATTCCTTGATCTGTTTCAGCGCGAGCGCGTCGACCGCGACCGGATCTTTGCTGGCGAACAGCGTCGCGTAATGGACCGCGTAATTTGGCTGGGACGCGGGACCGCCGGCGTACTCCGCGAGCAGCCCGTCCATAATGTTGAGGACCACTTTATTGACGACGAGCGGACTGGCGTAAACCTCTGGGATTCCGGACGCCGCGAAGCCGCTCGCCTGCGCGAATCGCCGCCAATTGTCTACATTCGGTATCGTCATGTTGTAGAGGCATCCGGCGATACCGTTCGTGGCGCTGTCGCTCATCACCGGCACGTTGATGATCTTCGTCACGTCGGTCGAAACAATGCGGCAGAAGTGACTTTCGTTGCTGGTGTTTTCCTTATCGGAGAGGAACGGGACCTTGCCGCGATTCGCGCGAAAATCGAGGTCGCCCCAAACCAGGTTTCCGAGCAGTGGCGCGCTGAAGACCGCCTTCGGATCGTACCCATCGCGCGGTGGGATCGAGCGAAGTTGATAGCCTTCAGAGTTTATCCGAAATCCGGCACCCGCAATTCCGCCTAACGAACGGTCCCACACGATGATGCTGCTGCGCGCGTGCCCGGCCGCGACGAGCCCATCGACGATCGCGTTCACGACGTCGCGATGCGTGGTGAAGAGTTCGCCGCCCGCCGCCGAGATCTTGATCCCAACCCGATCGGTCGGTGAAACAAGCGAGCCCCATGCTTTGGCCAGGTCTGCTTGTCCGGTGACCGACGTGACCAACCGATCAACCATCGCGTGCACGACGGCGGGATTCGTGCGGTAGTCCTTGATCGCGCCGGGGTCGTGCGCGACGAACACGGTGGCTGGCGTCGGCGTCTGCGCCACGGCGGAGGCGGCGAGCGCAAGACTAACGAGTGCTAGGAATCGAGTGAGCAAAGATTTGAGACTGACGACCGAAGGAATCGAGACGCCAGTGGAAGAGAACGTCGAACGGCCGGAGGTCAACGTCCAACCGGCAACCGCGCGGCGGGTTCGTCACCTCTACGTCCACATTCCGTTTTGCGCTCGAATCTGTCCCTACTGCGCGTTCTACAAGGTCCTGCCGGACGCGGAATTCGCGGGTCGATTTTGCGAAGCGTTACTCGCCGAATGCGATTTCGTCACAGCGAAGTACGGTGTCCGGCCGGAAACGATTTTCTTCGGCGGCGGGACCCCGACCGCGTTAAGCACGACCCATCTCGGCCGCGTGCTCGCCGGCTTGCGCGAAAGACTCGATCTCTCGGCCCTCCGAGAATGGACCGTTGAGGCAAATCCCGGAAGCGTATCGGCGCGGAAAGCGGCGTTGCTGTGCGAACTTGGCGTCACGCGCGTGAGTCTCGGAGTTCAATCCTGGGACGACGACTTGCTGAAACTCCTCGGGCGCGAGCACGATGCGGCGCAGGCTGCGACGTCATACCGGATCATTCGAGAGACCGGTTTCGAAAGTGTCAGTCTGGACCTGATGTTTGGTTTGCCCGGCCAGACGCTTGCGCAATGGGAAGCGACGCTCGAGCGGACAATCGCCTTGGAGCCGGATCACGTTTCGGCCTACTCGCTGACCTACGAGGAAAACACCGAGTTTTTCCTGCGCCAGACGCGCGGGAAATTCCGCGCGGATGTGAATGTCGATGCCGCATATTTCGAGACGGCGATGGAGATGTTGGAGGCGGCGGGGTACCGACATTACGAAACGTCGAATTACGCGCGCCCCGGACACGAGTCTTTGCATAACCGAGCGTATTGGGCCGGTGCAGATTACGTCGGCCTCGGCCCGAGCGCTTTCTCCACCGTTGGCTTCCGACGCTGGCAAAATGTCGCGGATTACCGCCGCTATTCCGACTGCATCCTGGCCGGAAGATCGGTCGTCAGCCTCGACGAGGCACTAACGTCCGCGATGAAGCGCGCGGAGCGCGTCGCGTTGTCGCTGCGGACGCGCGAAGGTGTCCCCGCGGAATGGCTCGAGGCGCAGCCAACCGAGCGGGACGAATTTGTTGCCCTCGCGCTACTCGAGCGAAGCGGCGATCGCTTTGCACTGACTGCGAAGGGCAAGCTACTCGCGGACACTGTTGCGTCC
>JALYZW010000008.1 GCA_030945725.1 Verrucomicrobiota bacterium
CTGCAGGCGAGGCGGAGTTTGTCCTCGCGCCTAACGAGGCGTTGTATGACGCGACCGACGCGACTCGTGTGAAGGTGACATGGGATCCGGCCCCGGCGATCGCGCTGACGGCTGCGGGCGTCATCCAGGCCGGCGTCGGCAATGCACCGTGCGTTAATGGCCAGGCCTCTCCGGCCCGCGACTGCGTGCCCGAGCCGCCGCCGGCGGCCGGACTCGACTACCTCGACAACGTTTCCGGGCACCTCATGTATCGGCTGGCTTACCGCAACCAGGGGACGCAAGCAACGCCCGACGAGTCGCTCGTGGTCAGCGGCCCGAGCGCCGGCAGCGATGCGAACCACGGAGCTGTAGAATGGTTCGAATTCCGGAACCCAATTCCGGGAAGCTCGACGACCACACCGACGGTCTTCCAATCAGGTACCTACGATCCCGACACCAACTACAGGTGGCTGCCGTCGGTCGCGATGGACAAGGATCGCAACATCGCGCTGGGCTACAGCAAATCGAGCACTACGGTGAAACCGGGCATCTACATCACCGGCCGTCTGGCGACCGACCCTGTCGACACGATGGGCGCGGAGATAGAAATGCGTGCGGGCCTGGGCGTGCAAAAAGGCGGCGGAAATCGATGGGGCGACTACAGCGCCATGACGCTGGACCCAATCGACCAGTGCACCTTCTACTATACAAACGAATACTTAAAGACAGATGGGGCGTTTAACTGGTCTACGCGCATCGCGAGCTACAAGTTTCCATCCTGCGTCTCCGCGGCGAATGCGTACGGCACCGTGACCGGCACCATCACTTCGGCCGAGACAGGTGCTCCGATCCAAGGCGTGAGGGTGGCGTTGAGCAACGGCTACGCAGGCGCCAGCGATGCAAACGGCGTCTACACAATTCTCGTTCCGGCGGGCAGCTATTCGGCGACCGCCGCAGACGCTAACCGAAACTGCACCACGGCGTCGCCTGCTTCGGCGACAGTTGCACCGCCGGGCGGCGGGACGGTTACTCAGAATTTCATGATGACCGGGAAGTCGAAGCTCGAGGCGAACGGCTTCACGATTAATGATTCGCTTGGTAACAACAATGGCATCGTAAACAAGGCCGAATGCGTGTTAGTGAACCTCGGCGTTAAGAACAACGGGTGCGCCAAAGAAACCGCCATCTCCGGCAAGCTTACCACCACGACTGCGGGCGTTACCGTTGTAGATGGGAACTCGACCTATGCAGACAAGGCGATCGACGAGAGCGGCACGAACGCGACGCCGTTTAAGATCTCCGTCGGGAGTTCGTTTGTCTGCGGCAGCGAGATTGCGCTTTCACTGAACCTGACTTACGCGAGCGGAACCAAGTCTCTCTCGTTCAGCGTGCCGACGTGTGCCGGCGGTCCCGATCAACAGATCCCGACCAGCCAACTCACGGCGAGTGATCCGACACAGGCCGATCGGGTTGGCCGAAACAGTTTCCCGAGCACCTGCTCCGGGAAGGCAAGTCCAGGCGGTGGCTTCCCGGGGACGCACCCTTACAAGACCTTCACCTTTGCCAACACGAGTGGCGCGCCTCGTTGCTACACGGTGACGATCAATGCCGCACTCGGGGGGCCCGGTGACATCGAGAGCGTCGCCTACGATCAAGTGTACGATCCGACGAACGTGAGCACGAACTACCTTGGCGACACTGGCATCAGTGGCCTTGGGACTACCGTGGACCACGTGAGTTACTCCTTCACCGTTCCTGCGCAGCATAACTTCGTCGTGGTGGTGAATGCGACTGGGAATACGAACTCTTCGCCCTTCAGTGGGACTGTATCGGGCTTCGTAGATAACACCGCCGGACCTGGTGTCTGCTCGGGGGCGCCAACGCCAACACCGACGCCAGTCCCTACGCCAACACCAACGCCTACCGCTACCCCGGCACCCACCGCGACACCGACTCCCACAGCGACACCAGCGCCCACACCTACCCCGCAGCCACAGTCGGACGTCGAGTTCACTTCGGCTACCTATGACATCCAGGAGAATGGCGGGCAGGTCGTCTTGACCCTCAACCGGAGCGGCGACGTAACCGGCGAAGCACAAGTCCACTACGCGACCTCGGATGGCACCGCGAAAGCTGGCTCAGATTACACAGCGCAATCGGGCGACGTTACCTTCCCCGACCGGTCATCGAGCGGGACGATCACCATTCCGATCATAAACGATAATACGCCCGAGAGCACCGAGCAGTTCACGGTGACGCTCACGCCCACGGCCAGCGCCGGCGTCGGCCGCCGGGGGACTGCGACGGTCAATATCATCGATGACGACGCTCCGGCTCCCACTCCGACGGCAACCCCAACCGCAACGCCCTCACCGAGTCCGGCGCAGCTACTAAACATCTCGACGCGCGCACAGGTGCTTACCGGCGACAACCGAGTCATTGGAGGCTTCATCATCAAAGGCCAGCAGAGCAAGCGAGTCGTAATTCTCGCCAAAGGTCCTTCGTTGAACGTCGACGGAACTCCCGTTCCCGGGCGCCTCTCCGACCCGACGTTGGAACTCCGCGCCGAGAACGGCGAGCTACTTAAGGCGAACGATAACTGGAAGGATTCGCCCGAACGCCAGCAAATCGAGGATAGCGGGTTGGCGCCGAAAGATGACCGCGAGTCAGCCATTCTCGCCACCCTGGCGCCGGGAGTCTATACCGGCATCGTGAGCGGTAAGGACGATCAAACGGGACTAGCGCTGGTAGAAGTTTATGACGCTGCTGTCGAGGTCGACTCCATTCTCGGGAATATCAGCACACGGGGCCGCGTCGGCACAGGTGATAACGTGATGATCGGCGGCTTCATTGCCGGCAACAACACTGCCAGCACGAAAGTGCTAATCCGAGGCATCGGTCCAAGCCTCGCCGGCAAAGTCCCCGATCCGCTGGCGGACCCAGTTTTGGAACTTCACGACGCGAATGGGGCTACGCTCGGAACAAACGATAACTGGAAGGACTCCCCAGATCGGGCTGCGATCGAAGCGACGGGTATTCCGCCTAGCAATGATCTTGAGTCGGCGATTCTGTACACCGTTTCTAAAACGGGATATACCGCCGTCTTGCGTGGCAACGGCGGCGTGGGCGTCGCGCTGGTCGAAATCTACAATGTGCGGTAGCTGCGTTTAGCGCGCGCGATTAAACGGGCTGGCTGGCGACATCGTAAGCAGAGCGCCGATCTCGGAGTGGAGATACGCTATTCTGGCTGCGCCTGCCGCGGCGTGATGCCCAGCGCTTTTTCGATCGCGCCTGGGTCGTAGACCGTTCCGCCTTTGATGACGGTCGCGATCCTGCGGATGTCGCTCATGTCCTTGGTGGGATCGCCGTCCACGAGGATCATGTCGGCAAGTTTTCCCGCGGCGATAAGGCCGCGGTCTTTGTCCGCGTCCATGACCAGCGCCGAAGTTAAGGTGGCCATGCGAAGAATTTCGGTGGGTGCGATACCGGCGCGGGCATAAAGCTCGAGCTCGTGGTGCAAGGCGTAACCGGCGAGCGCGTCCGTGCCGGGAATGATGGTGACGCCCGCATCGTGCAACGCCTTGAGCAAGCGCAGCATTGCGGGAAAAGCTTCGCGGTACGCTGCCGCCTTATCGGCCGGGACCTCGAGCGCTCCGCTGCGCATGCCGCGCCGAACCTGCGGCGGAAAGCGCGGCACGATTTCCTCGAGGCCGGGCGTGACGGCAGTGGGATCGCCGCAAAAGAGGCCTTCGAAGATGTTCATGGTGGGATCGAGCACGGTGTGATGCGCCTTCAGAAAATTGATGAACTCGCGCACCTCCGGTTTATCGGGAGGAAATTCGCGAGCGCGTTCGGCTACCTTAATGAACCGATCGCGATTCCGCGTTTCCTTCACTTCCGGAAACAGGAAGTTCAACTCGATGAAATTGAGGTGCTGGATTTCATCGGCGCCGCCTTCGACGAATTGGCGCGCCGACATAAATGCCGGCACATGCCCGCTCACGCGCATCCCGCGGGCGTGCGCACGATCCGCGATGATCGGCACCAGCTCGGTCTTCAGCGATGAATACATCTTGATTTGGGCGTAGCCGTGGTCGGCGTACCAGTCGACGTCCTTGATCGCCTGCTCGGCGTTGTCTACGCGCATCTTCGTTGGACCGGCCAACTCGCCCGTGCCATCGATGATGCCGGCCTTGAGCACGCGCGGCCCGAGCTCACTTCCATTGTCGAACCGGGCGACGCGCTCGAGAAAGCTGTCGGTGTCGTTCGCCATGTCGCGTGCGCTGGTCACGCCATTCGCGAGATCGAGCGCGCCATCAACCGCGCCGAAATGCTGGTGATTGTCCCACAATCCCGGCATCAGGAAGCGGCCGTGCGCGTCGATGGCCTCAGCGGTAGAAGACGGCTTGGAGTCGGCGTCGGGACTGACGCGAACGATGCGGTCACCTGTAACAAGGATGCTCGTCGTCGGAGTTACCGTCAGATCACGCGGATCGAACAAGCGCGCGTTGCGGATCAGCAAGTCGCCGGCTGCCTTATGCGCCAGTCCATGAGCGATGTGTTCGGACCACGCCGCCTCGGTTTTCTCCTGAGCCGCGCGCAGTTGCGGGATCACGGCTTCATCCGACACCACCGAGAACCAGGAGGAGACTGACGCGGCGACGCCACTCTGATCGAGCCAGATCGACTGCGGCGAAAAACCGAGCCCGGTGATGCGATACTCCGTTAGTTTACCTTTGCCAGAGCCGACGCTGACTTTCGCGGCCGCTTCAATCGTTGCTTCGCCGGAAGGAAGGAGGGCAAGCTTGTGGTTAGGCGCTTTGAGCAGCGCACGCGCGAGCACCCCGATGAATTCCGGCGGCGCGTTCATCGGGAGGTAGAAAGCCTCGCCCGTCACGGCTTGCTCTCCCTGTTCGCTGCGGTTTTTCCAGCTCGCCCGGCCGTTCTTCAACTCGAAAAGTTCTTCGACCGGCGCCTTCATGTAGTCGTTGCCGTGCCCTTCGTACACGGTCGGCACGCCGGCGCCATCGAGCTTCCACGTGGCCGTGATATGATCGCCGCGCCCGCGGTCGTTATACGAATATTCCGCTTGTCCGGCGCCGTTCGCCTCCGTTCGCACCACTTGCGAACCGGCGAGGTTCTCCTTGAGGAAAATCTTATCGGTGCGTTCCGCGGCGTGCGCGTTCGCCATCAGAGCTGCGCTGAAAAGGACAAGACGGCGCATCCAGGCGCGTCCGCATGGAGATTTGGCCATGCGCGTGATGATTCGTAAACGCGTCGGACGCGTCGAGCCCAAACGCGAGGCTTGAGCGATGGGTTGAATCGCCGCGGGACACAGGGCCAGATCAACCAGCGCGCGGGATTTTCCCGACAGGCCGGTTGGGGATGAGCGCCTCGCCCGCTGCGATGCCGATCACGATGATGGCGACGACGAGAAATCCGATCACGCAAGCGAAGCGGGCCAACGCCTCGACAAGCTCGGCAAAGAAGATCCGCAACGATGTTACGGTTGTTCGAAAGGCGTTCACCTTATTGCCTTAGTGACAGCCCCGAATTGGAAGTGGTTACATTTTTTTAGCGCTCAGGCGGGAGAGCGTCCACGATGCGGATTCGAAGGCAGCGTTCGAATGAATTTACCGGTCAGGTGCGCAACAAGGAGCGCGGAAGCGGACAGGCCGCGCGAAGCGTTACGACCCGCTCAGAGATACGACAGCCACGGGCTCCGATTTCGTTGCTTCACGCCGGCGAACCATCGGCACGGGAAGTAACAGAGAGCCACGATCAGCAGCCAGACGAGATAGACGATCGGGAGCGCGAATCCCCAACCGCGCGGCTGTCCGGCGAAGATGCTGCCCGCCGGCGGGAGCGCGATCCACCAGCGCCAGTTCAGTCCCATCGCCGCTGTGGTAAGCAACGCCGCCAGATGGATGCTCGTGAAGTGGAGTACGTAATAGAAGAATGGCACCCGCCCGTAGACTGACAGGATTGATCGCGCGGGCTGGAAAATTTCTCGCGCCTGCCATGCGTCGAACGCCGCCATCAGGCAAAGCGACAGACCGAGCGTGGCGAGAACGTAGAGCAGTGACGGCGGATACTTCTGCACGTCCATGAATGACAGGAAGGTGCGCAGTCCGGAGACCTGCGGCTTCCAGCGGACCGGGTCTCCATAGAGGTTGCTCCAGCGCAACAAAACGAAGACGGCGAGCGACCCGAGACCGAGTAACAGCATCGCGCGCTGGCGTTGCGCCGGCGGCCGCTGGAGGAAGAAGCCGAACGCGAACCCGAGCGCCATGATCCCCGGCCACGGAATCAGCGGGTAGAGATTCACCCAGAAATAACCGGACGTCGGCGGCAGGAGTAGGCCCGGCACATGAAGCAAACGCCAGACTGTTCCGGCCACGGCACCCATCGTCGCGGGGGTTACCGAATCGAATGCATTATGCGTGAGCACGAGCACTGCGCCGAAAGCGGTCACGACCCAAAGGGGAAGATAGATGAGCGCCGCCATCACGATCATCGAGATGCCGGTGACCCAGATGACCTGGAGAAACAGAAAGTGCACGCTGGGATGAAAAGTGAGCATCGCGGTGACGACGACGATCTCCAGCGCCATCAGCCACAAGCCGCGGGTAAGAAGGAATCTTGTCAGCTGCGGGCGCGGCTTGCTCAGGAATTGCAGATAAATGGAAGTGCCGGCAAGGAAGACGAAAGTCGGCGCGCAAAGGTGTGTGATCCAGCGCGTGAAAAATATCATCCCCGGGGCCGTCGCGGCGTTGGTCGCACCGCCGGTGTAGCCCGAGAAAAAATCGCGCACGTGATCGAGCGCCATAATCACCATGACAAGCCCGCGCAGGACGTCGACCGATTCGACGCGGACGCGCGGCTCGGCGGCGGATTGGTTAGTCGAGTTTGGCATGAGCGAGTAAGACTACCTAACGACTAATTAAGGGCAGCGGACTACTCGGCATCTTTCCAGTGCCGTTTGCCTTTTAACGCTTTGGCGTACTCGTCGCGGCTTAGGATATTTTCTTCCAGGTGCATGTCGGTGCGAAGAAAGGCTTCGAACCACGCGCGGACCTTCTGCGCGTCCTGCACAACCTCGTCGGTCAGGTAATGGGCGTCGATGTTAATACAGATGGCGCCAACCACTCCGTATTCCTTGCGGATGATCGGGATCGTAGTGCATTTGAATCGCCGCGCGCCGATATTCAGTTCGTAGTTCAGCTTGTCCTCGTGGGCCAGCTGCCGCTTCTTCAAGTCGATCACGAGGTTGGTCGTGCCATCGCGGAGGTTGCGGCCGGTGACGTTGTTTTCCAGCGCCACGAGGGAGTGCGATGGGTTCGACAGATCGTGTAGCAATACCTCGATCCCGGTGTTCGGAAATGATTTCCCGATCAGGCGGACGATGCGGGCGAAGTTCTCGAGATACTCGCCGGTGTCATCAGCGATTTTTCTGCCGTCATACTTGTCGAACAATCGCGCGTAGACCTTCTGCTCGGTGGGCTCGAGCTGATTTCGGACATTGTTTTGCTCGCCAATAAAGATGAGTTGGCGGGCCGCGGTCGGGTCGTTGTTGCGCAGAAAATAATGCATCCCGAGCCGGAAGTTGTTCAGGCTGAACTCCGGGAAGTTGTCGCGGTTAACCGTGTAGGGATAGAAGTCGTATTCCTCCAGGCGACGGCCGAAGCGTTTGCGTTCCTTGTATTTTCCCCAGAGAAACCCGGCGCTGAGCAGGATCGCCGACGCAATCACAGAGGCGATGACGTTCATGGTGATGTCGCCGCCTAATCCGTGCATCGCTCACCAGTACAAAATAATGCGAAAATTTGCTAGTGTCCGAATGCGGGTACGGCGCAGCTCGATCGCCTGCAGAGAAATTTCCTTCGCGATTACGCGCGGAGGAAGCGTCGGAGCGAAAGGAAATCGATGGGATGCCGCGTGCCTCCATCGAGGGCCAGATCGGCGGCGATTTCGCCGATGACTGGCGCGAATTTGAAGCCGTGGCCGGAGAAGCCGCCACAAAGGATCAGACGTTCGTGCGCCGGATGGCGATCGACGATGAAGTGTTGGTCGGCGGTCAGCGAATACAGGCAGGCTTTCGCCGTGAGGAATTCCGACGCGGCCTGCGGCATCCAGTTGTCCATCGCGCGGACGAGCGGGGCGATGTCACCTACGTAATCGATGTCGCGATCGACATACCGCGCCTCGGTGAAATCGCCAAAGCCGTGGAAGGCCGCTTTCACACCCTCGCCGAAATCCGGGAAGCCATAGAGCGGTGCAGGTAAGCCTGCGCGATTCAGAAGGAAGGCAGGAAAGTTCGGCGCCTTATAGTCACTCGTCGCGGGCGCGAACCACGCCTGCACATTGCGTTGCACGCGAAGAGAAACACCTAAATCAGCGAGCGTGCGTTGCACCCACGGACCGAGCGCGAGAATCAGTCTGCGCGCGGAGATGCGCGAACCGTCATCGAGCACAACCCGGAAGCCGTCGCCACGCTTTTCCCAAGCCGACATCGCGACATCGAAACGCAGGGTTGCTTCGTGTCGCTCCGCGACCGCGAGATGCGCGGTAATCGCTCGCTCGGGCCGGAGCACGCCGGCGTCAGGTTCAAACACGCCGACCTCATCGGGCTGAAGTTTCAGCATCGGATGCCGCACGTGAACTTCCTCAGCGCTGAAGCATTCCAACCGCAGATTGTGTTCGCGCGCTGCGCGCCGAGTGCCCGCGATTATCTCGCTCGCTTCGGTTCCGACGCTGAGCACGCCAGTCGTGCGCAAGAGCTCTTCGCCTGCCTCGTGCTCCAGCTCGTGCCACAATTCGTAGGCGCGTAGGACAAGGGGAACGTAAGCGGGATCCTCGAAATACGCTTTCCGGATCATACGCGTTCGGCCGCTCGATGCGCCGAGATCGTGGCCGCGTGAAAACTGCTCGAGCCCGATCACCCTGCCGCCGCGCGTCGCGCAGTGGGACAGGATCGCGCTGCCGATTCCGCCGAGCCCAACTACGCAAATGTCATACGTCATCGCTGTTCGAAAACTTCCGCAGCTTCGCCCACAACGCTATCCCACGGGTTGGAGCGCGCGGATTGGCTCCGCGTTTAAGGCGACGTTTAGGCAGCTCCCACAGTTGAGCTTTAGAAGCGTCAGGGCGTCTGGTCGCCGTCGAGCTGACCGTTGAGGTCGCGGTCGATGCCCATCCGCACTCCCGATCCCAGCGGCACTCCGGTGAAGCTCAAGGTGTCGCCCGCCGCGATCTTCGCCTGTAGCTGCGCGTGGGTGAACAAGCCCACGCTTATCTTGTCGCTCTTGTAGTTGTTCTTGTTACGCACGGGCTGGTACACGAGGCCGCGGCGGGTGCCGGCGATCGTGCCTTTGACGATAAGATCGATGTTGCCGGCCGCGGCTTGGGCTTCGAGCAGCGCCCAATCATTCACAACGGCAGTCTGGTTCGCGTTCGCGGCAGTGATGGTGCGGGTGTAGCCGACGGCGGGCGCGAGGCCGGTGTCGAAGCACATCACGAACGCGTTCAGGTTTGTTTTGCGGACGGTGTCGTTGCGGAAATTCACGAAGGCGGGCCGGCTGAGAAAACTGAAAAGGCTGGAATCCATCCCATCATGGGTGAAGCCGAAGCCGTCCAGGGAGGAGGCTCCCGGCGTGTTGTTGAAAAAGGTCTTGGTGTACATGTTTCGCAGGTGCGGCACTTTGAAGGTCTGCGATTCGCCTAACGCGTTTGCGCCGGTGAGGGTCCGGTCGCTCCCGGTGCCCGGCGGCGCGGTGTGGCAACTGTTGCACTTGAAGGTCGAGTTGTAGTTCTCGTTCAGATAGGTATTCCGGCCGGCCGTTGGATCCCCGCCCGCGAACGTGGCCGGGAGCGTGCGGTCGAGTTTTTGATTCGGGTTCGGCGGCAGGTTCATCGTCTCGGCGAATTGCTTGAATGCGTCCATGTCACTCGCGGCAAGCGGGCTTCCGCCTAACAAGCTGCTGAACGCAGGATTGAAGGCGGTGAAGTCCCCGCGGTCGCCGCGCCAATGCAGCGGCGCCAGATTCTTCAGCCCCTTCAACGTCTGCGTGGTCATCGGGCCTTTCATCGGATGCATCGAAAATTGGGCGGATTTTTTCGTCACGGAATCGATCGCGGTGACGGTTTGCATCTGGCCGTTGGGATCGCCGAGGTCCCAGGCGAGCCGGTCGTGGTTGCCATCGAGGTGGCACGACGCACAGGAGACGGTGCCATTACCGGAGAGGCGCGCATCGTAGAGGAAGCCGCGCCCATTCCGGATCGGGGTCGGCGTAGGGTCGAAGGCGCCGAGGCCGGTTTCGGAGAGCACGCGCTCGGCCGCGGTGTCGATGACGGTGAGCGTGTTCGAGATACGATTGAGGACGTAGAGGTTCTGCGTCGTTGGATTCAGGACGAGGCCGCGCGGGCCGCGTTTGCCGCGCGAATTCAGAGCCGTGCTGCCGAGCTCGATGCGGGATTGGACGACTCCGTTCGCGTCCACCTTTGCGATGCGATCGGTGCCGAAGGCGGCGATGTAGGAGAAGGCGCCGTCCGGTTGAAACACGATCGCACTCGGCTGCGCCAGCGCAGTGCTTTGCGCGGCCGCGTTCGGCAGGACGGAGTAGTCGATGCCGGCGTTTAGATCTGCAGTACTGACATCGCCCGCTGCAATCCCGATGCGGCTGACGCGGTTATCGACGAAGTGCGCGCGGAGATTCGGCTCGAAGTGGACGAGGTTGCGCGCGTCGGTGTTGGTGACGAAGAGGTCACCGGTGACCGGTTGCACCGCGATGCCGAGATTGCTCGTGCCGACGCGCGGGAAGTAACGCGAGACGGAGAGCGTGGCGACGTCGATCTCCGCGACGTCGTTGTCCGGCATCGTGTATGGGATCACGGAATTCCAGGCCGGATCGGTCGCATCGACAATCAAGCTAACCTGCGGCGGCGGCGGGAGGCTGGGGTTCGTTGGGCTCGATTGGGGCGGCGCGCTATTCGCGGGGATGAGCGTGGGGGTGCGATTACCTGATTCGGCGAAGACGACGAAGACTTTGCTGTTGTCGGCGTTGACCGCCATCGCGCGCGGCCGCTGGCCGAGCAGCGGGATCGTGCGGGTGAGCGCGTGGGTCGTGACGTCGTAAACGCGGATCTCGTTGTTACCCGAGACGCTGACGAACGCGAACGCACCGGCAAACACGACATCAGCCGGTTCATCCTTCACGTAGAGAGTGTCGGTCACGATGCCTTGTGAGACAGAAACGATGCTGACGCTGTCGGAGAGCTCGTTCACGACCCAGGCCTCATAATTGGTGCGGGCATTCACCGATACCGGCTCAATCCCGACTGGGATTTCGCTCAGGAGGAGTGGCGGCGTTTGGGCGGTGTTGAAGACGGAGAGGCGCGCGTCGGCGGTGTTGACCGCGAAGAGCAGGGTGCCATCCGGCGAGAGGCGCAGGGGAGTTGTCTGGCGGCCCTCGAAGTTGACGAAATTCGCCGCTGCGACTTGTGCGCGAACTGCAGGAGCGAAAGCCAGCAGGCAAAGGGCGAGGGCGTGCACGAGGCGGCGTGAATTCATAGGGCGAGCGATTGAATCGTAATCGCGACGTGTTGAGAAGCTCTATCGCCCGCTGGCGTGCGGGAAACAGCTAGGCATCGGTATTCCCAGGGAAGGAGACTCGTTCGCGCGGAAGATGATTCCAATTCGAGTGACCGACGAAGGGGTAGACAGCCACCTAAGACCTTCCACAAGCTTGACGCCGCCGCGACAAAGGTTCGCAATGCACTTGCAGCTTAGCCGCAGCGTTGGAGCGACTGGAGCTGCCGCGCTCGTTCAGATCGAGAGGAACTTCGCAAATGACGCAACGCTCTGCCGCAATGCCGCCGCGACGCGGGCGTCAACTTCGTCGTTTTCTTCGAGGCGCTATCTATGTGATCATTGTTCTGATCGCTGCGTTAGCGAGCTATGCTTGGC
>JALYZW010000027.1 GCA_030945725.1 Verrucomicrobiota bacterium
CCGCGGTCAGGAGGCGATCAGCGCGGCGTGCGGAATGTTTTTGCAGAAGGGCGACGTCTTCGCGCCTTTGATTCGCGACCAGGCGGGGCGGTCCGCATTTGGCGAGCCCTTGCTCGATGTCGTGCGCACGTATCTCGGCTCGAGACAGGGGCCGATGCGGGGACGCGACGGCAATATCCACCGCGGGCGGCCGCGCGAAGGTCAGCTCGCGATGATCAGCCATCTCGGCGCGATGATCCCGGTCGTCGTCGGCAAATTGCTCGCCAAACGCATGAAGGGCGAGACGGGTTTCGTTGGCCTAACGACCATTGGCGAAGGCGGCATGCAGACCGGCGCGACGCACGAAGGGATGAACATCGGCGCGGTCGAACATGTGCCTCTCGTCGTCGTCGCGACGAACAACCATTACGCTTATTCGACGCCGAACGATCGCGAGTTCGCCTGCGCCGATTTAGTCGACCGTGCGAAAGCGTACGGATACGAAGGCACTTCGCTCGATGGAACGGACCTCGCTGCCTGCCTGGAAGTGATCGGCGGCGCGGTGAAACGCGCGCGCGCTGGCCGGCCCCCGCAGCTGGTCGTCGCATCGATCCTTCGCCTCGCGGGTCATGGCGAACACGACGACGCGAGCTATGTCACGGCGGACATTCGCCGCGAAACTTTCGCGCAAGACTCGCTGGAGCGGGCGGAGCAGTTAATCATCGAGCAGGAGCTGCTCGATCGCGATGGGGTGAAACAGATGCGGGCGGAAATCGCGGCGGAAATTGACGAAGCGGTCGCGCGGGCCCAGCAGGAAGAGGCTCCCGTGGCGAGCGAGGAAGATTGGTGCGCGATCTCAACGCGCGAACTGGCCGACCAAATCCCGTGAGCGTCACCTACCTTGAGGCCATCCGAGAGGCGCAGGCTCATCTGCTGCGCGAAGACAAACGCGTCTTCATTTACGGGCAGGATATCGCGGGAAAATTCGGCGGCGCATTCAAGGCGACGAAAGGGCTCGCGGAGCAATTTCCGGGACGTGTCCTGAACACGCCGATCAGCGAAGATGCGATGGTCGGGACCGCGATTGGCGCCGCCATGGAAGGGATGCGGCCGATCGTGGAGATGCAATTCGCGGATTTTTCGAGCGTGGCCCTAAATCAGATCCTGAACAACGCGGGCACGCAATATTGGCGAACCCAAATCCCCTGCCCGATCACGATCCGGTTGCCCTCAGGCGGCACGAAAGGGAGCGGGCCGTTCCATAGCCAGAGCATGGAGGCGATCTATTCGCATTACCCTGGTCTCGTCGTAGTTGCCCCGGCGACTGTGGAGGATGCCTACACGATGTTGATCGATGCCGTCGCGATCGACGACCCGGTTATCTATTGCGAGCACAAGTATCTCTATTATCACCTGAAGGCCGACGCCCTCCCGAAAGACCGGCTGCCGATAGGAAAAGCACGAGTCGTTAGGCCGGGGCGCGATCTCAGTATTGTGACTTACAGCGCGATGGTGCACGAGGCGCTTGCGGTCGCGCAACAGTTCAGCGCCGATGGCTTCGAGATTGAAGTGGTTGACCTGCGAACGGTGAAACCGCTCGATACCGATACGGTGCTTGCGTCGGTCGCTCGGACGGGCCGTTTGTTGTGCGTCGGTGAAGCGTTCCCGTGGGGCGGCGCGACGGCCGAAATCATCGCGCGGGTGGCGACGGAAGGTTTCCATCTTCTCGATGCCGCGCCCGCGCGGATCAACGCGAAGGACACGCCGATTCCGTATCATCCGAATCTCTGGACAGAGCATCGACCGAACGCAAAAACGATTGCCGCAAAAGCGCGCCAGATTCTGGCCGAATGAAACAAGCACACGGTCATCCTGAGCGGAGCGGAGCGGAGTCGAAGGACTCCGTTGCACTACCGACGGTCATGACACAGGGTCCCTCTGGTTCGCTCGGGATGACGGTGTTGATGTTGCCTTAGTTTTATGCCGAAAGTTCCAATCACCATGCCGCAGCTCGGCGAATCGATGGCCGAAGCGACGATCGTCGCGATCAAGGTTCAGCCCGGGGAGAAAGTGTCGGCCGACCAGGAAATCATCGAGGTCGAGACCGATAAGGCGGTCATGGGAGTCACCACGCCTTGTCCCGGCGAGATCGCGAAAATCGACGCGGAAGTGAAAGGAACCTACGCGGTTGGCGCCGTGCTCGGATATATCGAAGCCAGCGAAGCGGACGCGGCGCGCTTCGTGAAGCGCGCTCCTGAGCCGCCGAAGGGCGACGTCGCAAAAGAAGTCCCGGGGCGCGAAGACGAAGGCGCAACGGCTGGGCGAACACAGAACGGATCCCATTTTCAAGTCGACGAAGCCGGGCTTCCGCCGGTCGCCGCCGGTTCGCATTTCCAAGTCGATCAAGCGGGCGTGTTGCCCGTTCCGGCGGGCGCAAAAGGCGTTGGTTATTATTCGCCGCGAATCCGGGCGCGAATGGCGGAGTTGCAATTGACGCAGGCGGATCTTGCAGGGGTCGCCGGCACTGGCAACGCAGGCCGCGTGACGATCAAAGACCTGGAAGATTTCCTCACTCGAATCGAAGGACATCCCACGGAAAAACCGAGTGCGATCCGCACCGGCGTGGCCGATGCGATGCGACGCAGTTGGACGCGACCACTCGCCACTGTCGGACTGTCCGTTTGCCTCGATCCGGTGTTGGAGGATCGCAAAAAGCGCGACCCGAAGCCCGGCCCTGCGCTTTACGCGTTACGCGCGCTCGCGCTGGCGATCGCGGAACAGCCGAGTGCAGCCGCGCGACTGATCGGCGGGAAGGCAATCGGCTCTGACTCGGTCGACATTGGCGTCGCAGTGGAAGCTGGCGAAGGCATCATGGTGCCCGTGATTCGGAGCGCTGACAAAACTTCGCTCGGCGATCTGACGACTCGTTATACCGAGCTCGTCGATCTCGCGCGGCGCCGCCGCATTTCCGCCGAAATGACCAGCGGCGGAATCGCGTCCGTCTCGAACTTCGGCACCTTCGGTCTCGATTGGGGTACGCCGATTCCATTGCCGGATCAGACACTCATGCTCGGCCTCGGAGCCGGAAAAAAGGCGCCGACGTGGAGCGACGAGAAGCAGCAATTCATCCCGACGACGCAAGCTGAACTCACGCTGAGTTTCGACCATCGGAGCCTGGACGGCGGCGGCGCGGGCCGGCTGCTGAAACGGATCACCGAACTTCTCGCCGATCCTGCGAACCTGTAGGCCGCCGCGATGGATCCAGCGCAGCCCGAGATTCCCCGCGAGTGGCGCGAGGAATTCGAGGCAGCCGCGCGCCGGCCCTTGCCGGTGCGCATGCGCTACGCCTTCATCCGCACGTACAAGCCGGTCATGGACGACGCGGCTTTTCGAAGCTGGGATTCGACCGCGGAATATCGACGCTGGTGCGACGAAAATCTGCCGTCGTGGCTGGGCTATGGGCAGCTTTGAATACGCCCAGGCGGAGGAGATCAGAACGACCTTCGCCCAGTTCGATGTTCGTTATCTTTTCCTTGGCAAGTCCGGCGCGATTCTTCTCGGATTTCCCGACACCACCCAGGACGCCGATGTCTTTCCCGATCGGACTGACGAGAATTGCCGTTCCCTGGCCGGCGCGCTGAAGGCCCTCGGATTCGCGCTCGACGCGACGCAGATTTCAGAGATCGAGCGCGGCAAAGACTTTATCCAGCTAAAGAACGGCCCGTTCGATCTCGATCTGATCTTTGCGCCGGATGGGATCGAGCACTTTGAAGACGCCTGGCGGCGGCGCGTGGAGGTGGAGGGATTCCCAGTCTGTCATCCCGACGACATCATCGCGAGCAAGGCGGCCACCAATCGACAAAAGGACCGCGAGTCGTTGCCGCGGTTGCGCTCGTTTCGGGATTGGTGGATGCGGCAGGCACGGGAGTAAACCCGTCGGGCCCTGGCGGCTCGCCTTGCGGTAAACGGGAGCGCGTCTAACGTTCTCTCGCATGAACGTGGCTGCGGAAATCAATCCAGACATCACGATGCGCGAGTTGCTCGACCATTTCCCGGGGGCGCAGCGCGCGATGTTTCGGAAGTATCACATTGGCGGCTGCAGCAGTTGCGGATTCAGCCCGGACGAGACGTTGGCCGGTGTCTGTGCGCGGAATGAGAACGTCGCTGTCGGCGAGGCCATCGACTACATCGTCGCGAGCGACGCCGCCGACCGCGCGATGCAGATCGAGCCGCGCGAGTTAGCGCAACGTCTTGCCGCTGGAGAGAGCGTAAATCTTCTCGATGTCCGCACGCGCGAAGAGTGGGAGGCGGTCAAGCTGCCGAACGCGCAACTTTTCACCCAGGAATTCATGCAGCAGATTTTGAGCAGCTGGCCGCGGAAACAGCTGGTCGTCGTTTATGATCATGAAGGCACGCGGAGCATGGATGCGGCGGCTTATTTTCAGGGCCACAACTTCGAAAACGTGAAGAGCCTCCGCGGCGGGATCGATGCCTGGAGTGCGGAAGTCGATTCCACGTTGCCGCGTTATCAACTGGAGCAGACATGAGGTCAGTCATCCCGAGCGAAGTCGAGGGACCCCGTAGCAGCACCATCGGTTCGCCACGGACTGTCTCGGCTTCGCTCGACATGACAAAGCTATGAACGACGACCTGCAACAACGCATTGAAGAAGCGGTGAAAAATCCGCGCAATCTCGGCGAGATGGAGAATGCCGACGCGGTCGGCACCGTGGGCAGCCCGGATTGCGGCGACATGCTGCGGATGTGGATCAAATTTAAGGAGGAAGACGGCCGCAAGGTAATCGACCGCGCGACATTTCAGTCCTTCGGCTGTCAGACTGCGATCGCGGTCGCCAGCGTCGCGACGGAGATGCTGGCGGGTAAAACGGTCGCGGAAGCGAGCGCGATGACGGGAGAAGATCTCGCAGCGCCGCTCGGAGCGTTGCCACCGGTGAAGATCCATTGCGCGCAGCTCGTGGAGGGCGCTTTGCGATCGGCGCTTTCGGGCGACGCCATCACGCCTTCGACTTCGCGGGAAACTGCGCCCACACTAATGTCACACCTTTCTGCCGCCTCCGCGCCAGCGGCGGCCAAAGTAAAAATCGTTTTCAACAAGGCCGACTGAAATTTTATGCACGAGAACACCGAATTCACGACCAGCCGCGAGCTGGAAGCCATCCAGATCCCCAGCGGGAACAAGACGACCCTCCCCGCGGGAACGCAGGGAGTGATTACGCAGGCATTGGGCGGCAGCTACACCATCGCGACCTACCAGGGCCTGTCACGCGTGCACGAGAAGGACCTCGACGCTCTCGGACTGGAACCGCCCGCGTCAGCAAATGGCGCGCCGAAAGCCCCGTCGAATTCCGACGAACCCGTCGCGGAGACCGCGGTCTGGGATCAGCTCAAGCAATGCTACGACCCGGAAATCCCGGTCAACATCGTCGACCTCGGGCTGGTCTACGATTGCCAGCTAAAACCGGGCGACAACGGCGGCACCAAAGTGGAAGTGAAGATGACGCTCACCGCGCCGGGCTGCGGCATGGGCCCAGCCATCGCGCACGATGCGCAGAGCAAGATCATGACGATCGACGGCGTTTCCGAAGCGCAAGTGGACCTCGTCTGGGATCCGCCGTGGGATCAAAACATGATCAGTGAAGCGGGCCGGATGAAACTCGGCATGGTCTGACGCGCGAAGGCGCGTCATCTCGATCGCAGCGAAGCGAAGTAGAGAGACCCCGCGGCAACGCCGACGGCACCTCCCCATAGCCACACCGACAGTACCGCCACGGGCTGCCTCGACTTCGGCCGGATGACGAGGACCAACTTTCGGAGCGGCGCGCGTCGTGAGTTTGACAGCGAGTCGTCCGGTTTTATAATCCCCTCCCTCGCGGCTGTCTGAATCATTCACGCTGCCCTGCGAGACGCGCTCATGCCCATCACCCAAGTCATTCTCACGAGCAATATCCCCGGCCTCGGTGCCGAGGCGGATGTTGTAAAAGTTCGTCGCGGTTACGCGCGTAATTTTCTTCTGCCGCAAGGCAAGGCGTACGAGGTGACGAAGCGGTCGCTGCGCCAACTCGATAACCTCAAGGCGAAGCGAGCGGAGCGTGAAGCGAGCGAAATGAACGAAGCCGAGGAACTGGCGCGCCGCATCAACAAGCTCCGCGTTACCTTCACACTCGAGACCGGCGAGACGGGGAAAGCATTCGGTTCCGTCACCGCGCAGGACATCGTGAAACGTTTAAAGAACGAGCTCGGCAACGACATCGATCGCCATCGGATCGTGCTCGAACATCCGCTCAAGACAACCGGCGAGCACGAGGTGCCGATCAAGTTGCACGCCGATGTGACGGCGAAGTTCAATTTCCAAATCAAATCGGCGGTGGAAGACGCGCCGAAAGCGGAAGCTGCTCCGGAAGGTTCCGAGCGCGGCCGCATTACGCAGAAACGATCCGAAAGAAAGTAAATGCCGAGCTCTCCAGGCGCCTCTCACGGCGGACCTGAGAAACCTCGCAAGGCAGCGGCGAATGGCGCTGACCGAGGTTCGGCGGAGCGGAACGGCGGAAGAGTTGTTGGTAGTCTGCCAACAGGTTCCTCGCCTGATATTCACCGGACCCTGCCGCACAGCGTCGAAGCGGAACAGGGCGTCCTGGGTTCGATGATGATTTCGCCCCGCGAGACGATCGCGGAGTGCGTCGAGAAAATTACGGCGGAATACTTTTTTGTCCCCGCGCATCAAACGGTTTACTCAGTCCTGGTTGAGATTTGGAACGCGGATCAAGGCATCGACCTGATCACTTTCACTCAGACGCTCCGAGATCGGCACCTGCTCGATGCGATCGGCGGCGCCGCGTTCGTGACGAGCCTGTTCACCTACGTGCCGACGGCCGCGAACGTGGGCTATTACCTCGAGATCGTCCGCGACAAGTTTATTCTCCGGCAGGTCATCGCCGCGTGCACCGAGAGCGTGCGACGATCGTTTGAAGATCAGGACGAAGTGGAGAATCTGCTCGACGAAGTGGAGGCGAAAATTCTGGCGGTCGGCGAGGATCGGTTCAAAGGCCAGACGCAGACGATGAAGGCGCAGGTGATGGACGCGATCGAGTCGATCGAGCAACTCTACGAGCGCAAAGGCGGGATCACCGGAATCTCGACTGGGTTTTCGGAATTGGATCGAATCACGGACGGCCTGCACGATGCAGAGATGATCGTGATCGCCGCGCGACCGAGCATGGGGAAGACCGCGCTGGCGATGAACATCGCGGAGCACGTTGCGATCAGCAGCAAGCTGCCGGTCGCAGTCTTCTCGCTCGAAATGAGCAGCCAGCAGCTCGTGCAACGGCTGCTTTGCTCGCGTGCGCGCGTGAACCTGCAGA
>JALYZW010000045.1 GCA_030945725.1 Verrucomicrobiota bacterium
CGGCAAGCTGGAAGCTTGCGCTACTTTCACGCAGACGCGCGACCCAAGCATCGATCCGGCCGAGCGCCAGCCGCGATTCCTCCATCCCTTCCCAGGTGAAATTCAGCGGCGCCCGGTAGTGCACTCGCATCAGCGAATACCGAACCTCGCGCCCGCTGTATCCTTTTCCGATCAAATCGCGGAGCGTGAAAAAATTGCCGAGCGACTTCGACATCTTCTGCCCCTCAACCAGCAAGTGCGCGCAGTGCAGCCAGTAGCGAACGAACTTTTCGCCCGTGCATCCTTCCGTCTGCGCAATCTCCGCTTCGTGATGCGGGAAAATGTTGTCCACCCCGCCGCAATGAATGTCGAGCTGGTTGCCGAGCAACTGCGTCGACATCGCACTGCACTCGATGTGCCAGCCCGGACGACCCCGGCCCCACGGACTCTCCCAACCCACCGCGCCGTCCGCCTCATCCCAGGCTTTCCAAAGCGCGAAGTCGCCGACGTTTTCCTTTTCATACTCGTCGTTTTTTACGCGACCGGTCGATTGCAACTGCGTGAGGTCGAAGTGCGCCAGGCGCCCGTATTCAGGGAAATTCGCGATCCGAAAATAGACCGATCGATCCTCCGCCTGGTAAGCAAGATTTCGCGAGATGAGTGTGCTGATCATTCCGATCATCGCCTCGATGTGCCGCTGATCCGTAGCCGCCGGGAATTCATTCGCGCGCTTGATTCGCAACGTATCGAGGTCTTCGAAAAACGCAGTCTTGAACGGAGCGGTGAATTCATCGAGCGACACGCCCGCCGACTGACAACCGCGAATCGTCTTGTCGTCGACGTCGGTCAGATTCATCACGCGGTGCACCGCGTAGCCGCGCGATTCGAGATGTCGCTGCAGTAAATCTTCGAAAATGTATGCGCGGAAATTCCCGATATGCGCGTGACTGTAAACGGTAGGGCCGCAAGTGTAGATTTTTACTTCGCGGCCCGCCGGATCAAGCGGCACGAATTCTTCCAGCTCGCGCGAATAAGTGTTGAAAAGCCGGACGCTCATCTCCCTTTCGAACGCGTGAAAAGCCTCGTCATCCCGAGCGAAGCCGAGGGACCCCGTCGCGTCACCGTCGGCTCCGTCACGGGCGCAGCCGAGCAGTCCCTTGACCTCCCCGTCGCTTCTGTGCCCCACCAAGGCGAGGGGCCCCGGCGGCGCCTTACCGTCGGTCCTGCCGCGGGGTCCCTCGACTCCACTTCGCTCCGCTCGGGATGACGAGATAAGCGGATCATGATTCCAGTTCCACCGTCGCCACCGCCATCGCCGCCATTCCTTCGCCACGCCCGATCGCGCCGAGCCCCTCGTTCGTCGTCGCCTTGATGCTGACGCGCGTTGCTTCGATCTCGAGCGCGCCGGCGATGGCAATTCGCATCGCCGGAATGTGTGGCGCGATTTTTGGCGCTTCCGCCAGCAGCGTCGCGTCGACATTGATCACGCTGGCCCCTTTGCTTTCGAGCACAACGCGGACCCGCGCCAGGATCTCGATGCTGCTGATTCCGCGGATCGATTCGTCCGTGTTCGGAAAATGATGTCCGATGTCGCTTTCGCCAATTGCGCCGAGCAGCGCATCCGCGATCGCGTGACAGAGAACGTCTGCGTCGGAGTGGCCTTCCAGACCTAACGAGTGGTCAATTTCGACCCCGCCGAGGATAAGCTTTCGTCCTTGCCCCAGACGGTGCGCGTCATAGCCGATTCCACACCGGGTCGTTGCCATCAGAGTTTCAGATTCACCACGCCGTTGGACGCGATGATGCTGTATTTATCCTTCATGTCGGTGCGTGGCCGCATGTCGACCGTGCCGCCCGCGGTCTCCACCAGAATCCAGCCCGCCGCGATGTCCCACAGACTGATGCCTTGCTCGACGTACGCATCAAATCGTCCACACGCGACGTACGCCATGTCGAGCGCCGCGCTGCCCATCAGGCGGCATTTCCGCGCGCGGTGCACCATGTCCTGCAGCAACGGAAGTCCTGCGGAAATCGTCGCGCCGGTCTTCGACAACCCAACCGAAATCACCGCTTCGGCGAGATCAGCGCGCTCGCTCACGCGCATCGAGCGGCCATTCAACTTCGGCTCCGCACCTTTCTGCGCCGTCCACAGTTCGTCCCGCATCGGATCGTAAATTACGCCGACGATGACTTCGCCGAGATAGCGCAGGGCGATCGAGGTGCAGAAGTGCGGAATACTGTAAAAATAATTCACGGTCCCATCGAGCGGATCGACGACCCATTGATGTTCGCTCGTCTGATCGCCCACGATTCCTTCCTCGCCGTAGAGCGCGTGGTGCGGAAATTTCTTGAGCAGTGAATCGGTGATCAGCTCCTGCGTCCGGACGTCGATCTCGAGTTTGATGTCATGCGCTTCAGCGGCGTTGACGTGCAGAGGCTGTCCGAAATTGTGACGGAGCAGTTCGCCGGCGGCGCGCGCCGCTTCCACCGCGGCGTCCAGATAATGCGTCATGCGCTACGACTAGAACGCGTTTTGAATCTAATTCACACCCCGATTTTTCGGACCGCGCGTTTCGCGAAAACAGCGGATTCCAAGAAAAGAACGATGCCGCCCGTTTCCCTGCGAATGGTCCTCGACCAGCAGTTGTAACGCGAAGGCATCAGACGCGGCCCGCGCTTTCTTTCCTACATCGGCGCCTCGGCGGGACATTATTTGCCGCAAAAAAAACCGGGAGGAGAAACTGAATTCTCCCCCCGGGTTGAGTTAACTTTTTGGAAGCTACGTTACGCAGTCTTCCGTGAGCTAAACGACAGAACTATTTTCTGCCGCCTTTTTTGCTGCCCGATTTTTTGCTCGCTGCTTTTTTCTTAGGAGCTGACTTGGAACCGGACTTCTTAGAAGAAGATTTTTTGGTCGCCATTGAATATCCCCCCTTTCAATCCGCAGTTGCGGAGGGTGTGAACAGTTGTGAATAACTTCACTGACACGTGACTAACCGTCATGAATTCTTTGTCAAACTTTTTTCATGCGCATCTGAAATTATTTTGATCAAAGCGCGCGCGATTACTTTTTTTTTCGCGCGCGCGATTCGTTTTTCTTCTCCGTCGCGCGAGAAAATTATGACTTCATTTTCATCCGATCCGATTCCGCAATCGGCGCGACTGACATCATTCGCGACGATCATGTCGCAATTTTTCTCAACCAGTTTTCTGCGCGCATTCGCTTCCAGATCATGCGTCTGCGCCGCGAATCCGACGACGTAATAGTTGCGTGGCGTAGTGGCGAGCGACGCGAGAATGTCCGGCGTTGGTTTGAGGGCGAGCGTGAACACGTCGCGGCGCTTCGCCGTTTTCTCGGAGCTGAATGCGACCGGGCGGTAGTCAGCGACCGCCGCGCACATCACGAGCACGTCGCAGTCGACGATTGCGTTCCGCACAGCGTCAAACAATTCATCACTTGTCGTGATTGGAACTGTTTGCGCACCGATCGGCGGCGCGATGCAAACAGGCCCGGCGATCAGCGTCACCTCGTGCCCCGCGGCCACCGCCGCCTCGGCCAGCGCGAAGCCCATCTTGCCCGATGAGCGGTTGCTCAGGAAACGAACAGGATCGATCGGTTCGCGCGTCGGACCCGCCGTAACGACGAACTTCACGCGATCAGTTTATCGTGCCGCGCGAGGAGAAATTCCGCGCGGAAAGCGATGTCATCGACTTTCCACAATCGGCCCACGCCTTCGTATCCGCACGCCAGCATGCCCTCCTCCGGTCCGATGAAATCGATCGCGCGCGCCCTGAGCTTCTCGACGTTTTCCTGCGTCGCTGCGTGTTCCCACATTTTTCCATTCATCGCCGGCGCGATCAAAATCTGTGCGCGGGTGGCGAGGGCGATCGCGGCCAGTGGATGTCCGGCGAAACCGTGCGCGAGCTCGGCAATGATGTTCGCCGTCGCGGGCGCGATCACAACCAGGTTCGCGCGATCCGCAAGATCGATATGACCTGGCCGCCAGCTCTCCTTCTCGTCGTAGAAACTGGTGGTAACGGGATTCTTCGAGAGCGTTTGCAACGTGAGCGGCGTGATAAATTCCGTCGCGTCGCGCGTCATAACGACGAAGACTTCGTGGCCCTGCTTATGGAGAAGGCTGGCCAGCTCGGCCGATTTGTAGGCCGCGATCGAACCGGTCACGCCGAGGACGACAGATTTTTGTTTTCCGGTTTTCGCTTTCATCCTGGAGTGGCGATGCACGAGGCACGCGCAAACGACAATGGGTCCGATCTTTGAACCGCGATGCGGGAATGTGTAGCGCTCATGAGAGGACCAGCCGTCGGCTGAGGTATCGTTCTGCGCCCATGATGTGTCGGAACTTCAGGAGATCTTCTTCCATCGATTTGCTGATGATGGTGTAGCGATAATCCCGCCACAGTTCCATCTCGCGCGCCGCATTCGTTAGGCGTAATTCGATCTGCTCGTCGGTTTCAGTCCCGCGTTTCGTGAGACGCCGGCGCAGCTCTTCGAGATCGGGCGGCATGATAAAAACGTCGCACAACGAACGTCGGATGAACGGGTCATCGAAATTGCGAATTGCGGTCGCGCCCTGCGTATCGATGTCGATGAGCACGTCTACGCCATGCTCGAGATTCGTGAGGATCGGCTGCCGCAAACTTCCGTAGCGCAGTCCGTGAACTTGCGCGTGTTCGAGAAAATCGCCCGCCGCGACGCGCGCGACAAAGTCTTCTTCCGCTAGAAATTGGTAGTCCTCGCCGTCGATTTCTCCGGCCCGCGGCAATCGTGTCGTGCACGATACGGAATAAACGAAATCGGGGCTCTGTCGAAGCGCGTCGCACAAGGTCGTCTTTCCCGCGCCCGACGGCGCGGAGACGACGAACAGGATTCCCGACCGGCTGAATTGCTTACTCAAGGTTCTGGATTTGTTCCCGGACTTTCTCGAGCTCGGCTTTGCCCGCCACGATTTGCTGCGCGATCGCCGCGTCGTTCGCTTTCGCGCCCAGCGTGTTCAGTTCGCGCGAGATTTCCTGGGCGATAAATTCGAGCGTGCGGCCGACCGGTTCGTTCTTCCGAAGATGCTGCGCGAATTGCGCGAGATGACTTTCGAGCCGGGTTAATTCTTCGGAGATATCGGATCGATCGGCGAAGAACGACACTTCTTTCAGCAGACGTTCGTCGTCGAGGGCGAGGCCGACTCCCGCGTCTTTGATCCGCTTCAGCAACGTGAGCCGGTAGCGTTTCGTTATCTCGGGGTGCAGCGTGCGGATTTGTTTGATTTGCTGACGCACAAGTTTGAGTCGCGCGCTCAGGTCCTTCGCGAGATGTCTTCCTTCGCGCTCGCGCATTTTAATGAAGTCAGAGAGCGCCGAATGCAGCGCGCGATTAATCACCGGCCATGCGGCATCGGCCTCGACGCTCTCTTCGTTCAATCGCATTACGCCCGGCGCCTGCAGAATGGCGTTGATCGTGATCTCGCCGGGCACTCCCAATTCTTTTTGCAAAGCGCGTATCGCTTCGTGATAGGAGCGGGCCAAAGCGGTGTCGAGAGCGACCTTGCGCGCGCCATTCCCCGAGGCCTGATGGGTAACGCCGATCGTCGTGCGGCCGCGCGCAACGTTCTCGTTGATTACCTGACGAATCCGCGGCTCAAGCGCTGCCAGTTCGCGCGGGAGATTGACCATGATCTCGCTCTGCTTCCGGTTCACGGAACTAATCTCGACGCTCAGCTTCACGCCGTCCAAATCGGCTTCACCGCGGCCATAACCGGTCATCGATCGCATCGCTTATCTTTGCTGTCATTCCGAGCGAAGTCGAGGAATCCCGAGGCGTGCCCAGTAGCTAGCGGCTGACGCGCACGCGTGCGGCTTAGCCCTCGATTTTGCCACAGCGCCATCGCTCCGCCCGGGAAGAGCGCGCTCTAAAATCCAAAATGATCGGCGGCCGTCGCTACGTCCTTGTCGCCGCGACCGGAGCAGTTGGCGATAATGATTTCGTCCGTGGACATCTTGGATGCGACTTTAATCACGTGCGCGATTGCGTGCGCTGTTTCCAGCGCCGGGATGATGCCTTCGATTTCGGCCAGAGTGCGGAACGCGGCGAGCGCCTCATCGTCCGTCGCATAGTCATAATCGACTCGACCAGCGTCGCGCAGGTAGCTGTGTTCCGGGCCGACGGCCGCATAGTCGAGCCCGGCCGAGACGGAATGCGTGAGCTCGATCTGCCCATCGTCGTTCGCGAGCAGGAACGTTTTCGTCCCCTGCAACACGCCGAGCTTTCCACCTTGAAAGCGCGCCGCGTGTTTACCCGCTCGGATTCCTTCGCCGCCAGCCTCGACGCCAATCATCCGTACGGTCTCGTCGTTCAAGAAGGGGTGAAACAAACCGATCGCGTTACTACCGCCGCCGACGCACGCGATCAGCAAGTCGGGCAGGCGTTCTTCGCGCTCGAGAATTTGCCGGCGCGCTTCCACTCCGATGACACGATGAAAATCGCGCACCATCATCGGATACGGATGCGAGCCGAGCGCGGAGCCAAGGATGTAATGCGTGGTGCGCACGTTCGTCACCCAGTCGCGCATGGCTTCGTTGATCGCCTCCTTCAAGGTCGCCTGACCCGCAGTGACGGCGACAACGTCTGCGCCGAGAAAGCGCATGCGCGCGACGTTGAGC
>JALYZW010000164.1 GCA_030945725.1 Verrucomicrobiota bacterium
TCCACGGGGTCTGGTGGCCGTACCGTCGGTCATTTCACGGGGTCCCTCGACTTCGCTCGGGATGACGGGATTCCACCCGGGGAAACCGCGCGCGTGATGACCTACAGGTCGAGCCTATCGAGCGCGCTCCAATCCGGCACGGCCTTCTCGACTTCGGCCGGCTCTTTCGGTTGATCGAGAATCGCCCGCGCCGGGCACACTCTGTCGCCTTCGCGATCGCAATGCGGGTAGGCGGGCAAATTGAGCAGAATGTCTTCGCGAATAAAAGGTGTGAGGTCGACTGTTTCCGGGCCGCCAAGCTCAGTGTGCAACGCGAAGCCGGGCACCGCGATGGCGTGCTCGAAGGCCTCGAGGCACGCGACACATTTCTGTGTTACCGGCTGACGCAGCGTCCCGCTGGCCCACAAAGCATGATCGGTGATGCCGACATCGAGCGCGTACTCGACCGGACCCGCGCACGTCACTTCCTCCGGCGCGAGGTCCGAGATTGGGCAATCCTCCTCGCCTTCCAGGTGCAGTCCTTCGGCGGGGATTTGGCGTAGATGGATTTTCACGCGCGAAAGGTTTCGGGGTTCAACGCTTCAACCGTTCCCGCAAGGCCTCGGCTACGATCGACGGCACGAACTTCGCCACGTCGCCGCCGAGCCGCGCGATCTCTTTTACGATGCGCGAACTCAGGTATGTGTATTCCTCTTTCGGCATCAAAAAAATCGTCTCCACCCGCGCTTCGAGCTTTCGATTCATCAGCGCCATCTGAAATTCGAACTCAAAGTCGGAGACCGCGCGCAAGCCGCGCACGACCGCGATCGCCTCTCGTTTAACGGCAAACTCTACGAGCAAGCCCCCGAGGGGCGCGATCTGCACCTTGTCCCGATCGCCGATCGTGCGGCGGAGCAGGTCGAGGCGCTCTTCCAGATTGAAGAGCGGCTGCTTCTGGTCGTTGTGCGCGACGCCCACGATCACTTCGTCGAATAATTTCCGCGCGCGATCGATCACGTCGAGGTGGCCGTTGGTGACGGGATCGAAGCTGCCCGGGTAGATCGCGCGCCGCATCTTGGCGGAACGTTCAACGCCCAACCCGCGTCGTCCAACATTGAATTTCGCGCGGCCGGCGGGCGAGTGGGATTTGCTGAACCACGCCGACACGAGACATTAGCGAGATGCTTCAGCCGCCTTATCGCACGATTGGTGTGGCCAGCACGTTTTCGCCGCGTTTCGTGCAGGTGCTCGCGGAAGCGAAGCGGATGCGCGATCGGTTCGGCGCGCGGCTGAATCTGATCTACGTCGGCGAAAAATCGGAACAGACCATCCGGAAATTCGGCAAGGTCTTCCGCGAATTGGAACTGCCGGCTGATTTGGCGGTGCATTATCAGACCGGCGATCCCGCTTCGGCGATTCTCGAAGCCGCCGCGGCGAACGGCGTGGACCTGATCGTCGCGGGCGCACTCGAGAAGGAAGTCGTCCACCGAACTTTTCTGGGGAATGTCGCGCGGCGCCTGGTCCGTCAATCGCGGTGCTCGGTCATCCTTTTTACGAAACCGGAGCGCGAGCCGCAACCGCTCCAGCGCATCGTTTTTATCGCGGAGTATTCCGGACACGGGCGCCGCGCCCTGAAGCAGGCGGTCCACCTTGCCGCGGCCGAAAGCTGCGAACGCCTTTACGTGATCACGGTTTACACCAGTTTTGACGAGGCCCGCGCCGCGCTCCGCGAAAACGCGGACCAGTCATCCGATGCGCGCACGCTGGACGAAGAAGAGGCGGCGCTGGAAAAGTTCATCGACAGCGCGGGCTCCACGGAGGTGCCGATCGAGGCGCGTTGCATCCGCGGCAACACCGGATACGCGGCGCTCGATTTCATCCAATCGGTCGACGCCAATCTCCTCATCGTGCCGATCGAACCGGCCCTCGAAAGCGCCGACCTGCCGCCGCATATCGCGTGGATCACGGAGACGATTCCGTGCAATCTGTGGGTCGTGCGGTAGCGGACCCGCGCTTGAACGAGACGTCCACCTTTCAGCTTTTCGGGACGGCGCACATCGTTGCGATCCTGCTGACGCTGACGGTGCCGTTTATCTTTGCGGCCCTTTCGCGGCGCGCGAAAATCAGCGCGCTCGATCGCTTCGTTCGCTACGGGCTGGCGGCGTTGATGACGATCAACTTCATCGGCTACGCCGTGCGCGCTTCCGTTTCCGACGGCATGAGCTGGCGGCAAACGCTGCCCTTCCAACTTTGCGATTGGACGATGGTGGTCGTCATCATCGCGCTCGTGAACGGCGGCCGGCCGCGCTGGCTGGAGGTGGCATACTTCTGGGGAATCGGCGGTTCACTGCAGGCGGTGCTCACGCCGGATCTCCGGTTCGGCTTTCCCGATTACCGCTTCCTCAGCTTCTTTATCGGGCACTGCGGGATCCCGATTGGCATCATCTACCTGATGTTGAGCCGCGGTTTTCGCCCGCATTTGATTTCTGTCTGGCGGACGCTTCTCTGGTCGGAGTTTTATCTCGTGGTGACGTTAATCGTCGACTGGATCACCGTCGTGAATTACGGCTTCCTGTTGCATAAACCAGTAGCGTTTTCGATCCTGAGCTACTTGTCCGATGACCGGCCACTCTACCTGATGGAGATGAACGGACTGGCGCTCATCTTCTTTGCGATCCTTTATGCGCCCTTCGCGATGGCGGATGTCCTTGCCGCGCGAGCCCGGGAAAATGCTTGATTCTCTTTTCGTGCTTTCCTGCTTTCCTCATTCCCTGTTCTGAAAACGAAACCGCTCAAAATTCGCTCCGTCACGATCGGTGGCACCGAACCGGTGTTCATCCTCGGGCCGTGCGTGATCGAGTCGGAAAAATTCGTCTGGCGGATGGCGCAACGGATCGCGGAAATCTGCCGAAACGAAGATGCGGTTTTCATTTTTAAAGCATCCTACGACAAGGCGAACCGCACGTCCGTCCGCTCCTTCCGCGGGATCGGGGCGCGCGAAGGATGTGAGATTCTGGCCGCGATCGGCTCGGAGTTAAACGTGCCCGTCACCGCGGACGTCCACTCTCCGGCGGAAGCGGAGATGGCGGCGGAGTTCATCGACATTCTGCAGATCCCCGCGTTTCTCTGCCGCCAAACCGATCTGCTGCGCGCCGCGGCCGAAACCGGGCGGACAGTCAATGTAAAGAAAGGCCAGTTCCTCGCGCCCTGGGACGTGCGCAATATCGCCGAAAAGCTCTCGGCATTCGGGACCGAGAAGTTCTTCTTCACCGAACGCGGCACGACGTTTGGCTACAACAATCTCGTCGCGGACATGCGGTCGCTCTATTGGATCCGCGAAGCCGGGTACCGCGTGATTTTCGACGCCACCCATTCCGTGCAAAGGCCGGGCGGGGCCGGGGACACCACGGGCGGCGATGGCGCGCTCGCGCCGGTGCTGGCACGCGCGGCCGTCGCCGCCGGATGTGACGGCGTCTTTATGGAGGTGCACGAAAACCCCGCGCGCGCCTTGTCGGATGGGCCAAACCAGCTGCCGCTAAAGCAGTTGCCGAAGCACCTCCGCATGTTAAAAACAGTGCATGCTGCGGTCTCCTAGCGGCCGCTCTCGACTGCTCGGGGCGGCGGTCGCGCTCAGTCTCATTCTCGCGGTCGCCTCATCGGCCTTTCCGGGCGAGAAAAAGAAGAAGCGCGTCGAGAACAATAAAGTCGCCGCCACTCCGACACCGTCCCCCGGCGACAGCCTCACCAACCTCCCGCTGCCGGTCGGTCATGAAGCGAAAGGCCTCGTCTTGCCAAACTTCGACGCCGACGGTCATCTCACTGGGAAACTGGAGGCCGGCACCGCGAAACGGATCGATCAGGAAAATGTCCAATTCTCCGCGTTGAAAATGACTACCTTTACGGACGAAAACGCGCCCGATCTGCAAATTGAGATGAGCTCTTCGATCCTGAATTTAAAAACGCGCGTCATCAGCTCGAAGGAGCGCACGACCGTGAAGCGCGCCGATATCGATCTCGTCGGCGACACGATGCAGTACGACACCGTTTCTCACCGCGGGACATTAATCGGGCACGTCAAAATGGTGATCACGGGCAAGGCGAGGTTGCGCACAGAGGACGAGACCGCTGATGAATAAAGCGGCGTTTTACGCAGTATTAATTTTTGCGGCCGGGGGCGCGACGGTGCGCGGCCAGGCTTCTGCGCCCTCCTCGCTCAGCTCGGCCAAGGCGCCCGCTCCCGCGGAAGCAACCGCGGCGAGCCCGACAGCCAAACCGGAAAAGAAAGCGAAGAAAAGCGACGCGGGCAAACCTGGCGGCATTCCCGGACTGGCCGCGCCGACCGGCCCGATCACGACTGAAATCTACGCGGATGAAGCGTCTTTCGATTCCGCAAAATACGTCGGTGTCTTCAGCGGCCACGTGATCGTGAACGATCCGCGTTTCAATTTGCAGTCGGACAAGTTGACCGTTTTCATCAAGAAAAGCGGAGATGACGCCGCGTCGCCCGCTCCGGCCGCCGGCGCTGCGGCAGCGGGAGGCGAGGGTCTGGAGAAAGCGATCGCGGAGGGGAACGTCGGGCTGGTGCGCGAGACGCCGGACCCGAAGGGCGGACCGCCGACGCGGGCGATCGGGCGCGCCGACCACGCGGTCTACACG
>JALYZW010000166.1 GCA_030945725.1 Verrucomicrobiota bacterium
TGGCAAACCCGAGGGTACTGCTGCGGGGTCCCTCGACTTCGCTCGGGATGACCGCGTGGTCGCGCGGGCCGAGTCGCGCCCGGGTTTGCCTCGTCTACGAGGTGTACTTCACGTACGCCGCGATCAGCGGGTACTTGCAGCGATTCTTCGAATGATAGTCACTCACGAAACCGGTCTTGGTGCGCAGCTCAACGTGCCCGGCGCCATTACTCCCTTGACCATAGACAAGCACCGCGCCGAGTGGCGCCTGATACGGATCGCGCACGGACAATTTGTGAAATCCATATTTCCGCACCAATTCGTCGCCCGCCTCGCAGGCGTAGTTCGTCGCCGGGTAGGAAGCCACTGCGCCGGACGCGACGAGCGCTTCTTTGACGTAACGCCAGCAACGCGCTTTTGATTGCGCGCTCGAACGCTCCTCGGCAAAGGATGCCGCGCGGCGCAGCTTCGGATCGATCCGCGAATCCAGTTGCGCGAACGGATGGACGATCGGCACGCTCCAATAATGATGCATCACACGCACGCTGTGGCGCGTCCCGCTCGGAGAAGTGTAGGAAAATCGGGATTCGTCGAAAGAGCTCAGCTGAGCGCTAGCGGTGAAGGCCGAGCAGGCGAGAACGCCTGCGGTGAGGAGAATTTGGAGAAGAGTGCGGGGCACAGCCGCGTTATGTAGCACGCGAAAGGCCACGACAAGACCTTTGTCATGAAATAGCAAAATATTTTCCGTCCACTGCATAATCCGGCTTCGAATGCGCCTTTTCGCGCGGCCGCTGCGTGCGACACCCCAAGTTTGCAATCTTTCCGGACGCGCCATCTACTGCGGGATGCTCTATGTAATCGGCACGCCGATCGGCAATCTGAGCGACATCACGTTGCGCGCGCTGGAGGCATTAAAATCGGCGGACGTCGTCGCCGCCGAAGACACGCGCCATTCCGGGAATCTGCTGCGCCATTTCGAGATTTCGAAGCCGCTCGTGAGCTACCACGAGCACAACGAAGCGATGCGCACGGCTCAGCTTTCTGAACGGCTGGCCGCGGGCGAAACGGTCGCGCTTATCACGGATGCAGGAATGCCCGGGCTCTCCGATCCCGGCGCGCGCCTCATCGCGCGCTGCATCGAGCAGGGCTTTCCGTACACGGTATTACCGGGCGCTTCGGCCATCCTGACCGCCCTGGTTGGGGCCGGGTTCTCCCTCGAGCGCTTCTCTTATTGCGGATTCCTGCCGGTGAAGAGCGGGGGCCGGGAGCGCGAATTAAAGGCTGCAGCGGCACGGGAAGAAACCACGGTCTTTTTCGAATCGCCGCACCGCATTATGAAAACGCTGGCGGCGTCGGCCGAAATCATGCCGGAACGTCAACTCTGCGTCGCGCGCGAACTGACGAAAAAGTTTGAGGAGTTTCGCCGCGGAACGCCCGCGGAATTGCAGCGGCATTACGAAGCGCATCCCGCGAAAGGCGAGATCACGCTGGTGATCAGCGGCGCGTCCGCCGAACGTTCTCGAGCGGCCAATTCCGCTTGTCAAACCAGACCGACCGTGTGAGCTTCCCGAACTTTTTCCCGACCTATGGCCTACGCAATTATTAAAACCGGCGGCAGACAGCACCGCGTCGCCGAGGGCGATATCATCGATGTCGATCTGCTGGATTTGGAGTCGGGCAAGGAAGCAACTTTCGGCGACGTGCTTTTCCACGGCGACGGCGACAATCTCACCCACGGCAGCCCCCTGATCGAAGGTGCGACCGTGACTGGCGAAGTGGTGGAACAGCGCAAAGACAAAAAAGTTATCGCGTTCAAATATCGGCGCCGGAAGGGATATCATCGGACGGTCGGCCATCGCCGCAAACTCACCCGGGTGAAAATCACCGGCATCAGTTTGCCCTCGGCCAAATCATCGAAGAAGGCCGCCAAATCAGAGGAACCTGCGTAAGACGTCATGGCACATAAAAAGGGACAAGGCAGCGTCAAAAACGGGCGGGACAGCGTCAGCAAACGTCTCGGCGTGAAAAAATTTGGCAGCGAAGAAGTTATCGCCGGCAACATCATCATCCGCCAGCGCGGGACGAAGTTTCAGCCGGGCAAGAACGTCGGGCTGGGACGCGATTACACGATCTTCGCGCTCGTCGACGGGCGCGTGAAATTCGACCGGGCGGGTCGCCGCGTGAACGTCGAGCCGGCGACTGCGAGCTAGCCCGCGGAAATTTTCTGCCTGCTCGCTGTAATCCCTAGCGAAGTCGAGGGACCCCGTGGC
>JALYZW010000167.1 GCA_030945725.1 Verrucomicrobiota bacterium
GTGTTTGGTCGAGAGGTAATCGGGATGCATGTCGCAGACGACGAACTCAGGTTCCGTCTCGTAGAGCCGCGGGAGATCTGCGGCTGAACGCGCGAACGCGGCGTGCGCCTGCTCGGTTTCCAAATCGCCAATATGCTGACTGATGAAAACATTCGCGCCGACGCCGAGCGCGACGGTGTTCTTCAAGTGAGCCCCGAGCGCGAGAAGCGGCTTCGTCGGCTCCGCCAATCGCACCGGCAGCGGCGCATAGCCCCGGGCGCGTCGCAGCACGAGTTCGCGGCCGGCCATGATGCGGACAATCGAGTCGTCCATATGCCGGACGATGGGGCGATTGTGCACGAGGAAGAGATCCGCGACTCCGCGGAGACGCTCGAGCGCTTCAAGTTCATCGATGCAGATCGGCTCGTCGCTAAGATTGCCGCTCGTCGCCACGATCGGAATGCCTAACGAGTGCAAGAGCAGGTGATGCAACGGCGTGGATGGCAGCATTACGCCGACGTTCGGATTGCCTGGCGCGACCGCGGCGGCGAGACTCGCGCCCCCACTGCACAGCAGAACAATCGGCGCTTCCGGGGAAACGAGGAGGCGCTCCTCGATCTCTGAAACGCGAGCCCGCTTCCTTGCTTCGGCGAGCGATGAAACCATGACGGCGAACGGCTTTGCCTCGCGGCGTTTCTTCTCGCGCAGTCGCAGAACTGCCTCTTCGCTTGTGGCATCGACGATTAGCTGAAATCCGCCAATCCCTTTCAGCGCGAGAATTCGCCCAGCGCGCACCGCTTCCGCCGCGAACGCGAGTGCTTGCTCGGCAGCTCCTATTTTTTTGCCATCCACATTCCACAATTCCAGTCCGGGCCCACACTTCGGGCAGGCGTTCTGTTGCGCGTGGAAGCGTCGATCGAGAGGATCGTGATATTCGCGATCGCAATCGGCGCACATCGCGAAGGCTTTCATGGACGTGTTAGCGCGATCGTAGGGAAGCGCTTCGATGATTGAAAAGCGTGGGCCGCAACTGGTGCAATTCGTAAAGGGATAGCCGAAACGCCGATCGTTTGGATCGAAGATCTCCCTCACGCAGTCAGCGCATGTCGCGATGTCGGGCAGAATAAGCGCGGTCTTGTCGCCGCCTAGCTCGCTCTCGCGGATCTCGAATCCGACGTAGCCGACGGGGTCGAGCCACGACGATTCGGAGCTTTGGATAATGGCGCGGGACGGCCGTTCCTTTTCGAGCCGACTAACGAACTGCTGCAGAATTTCCGTCGGACCTTCGATTTCTACAAAAACCCCTTGAGCGGAGTTCAAGACCCAGCCTTCAAGCTGCAACTCGGTGGCGAGGCGGAAAACGAAAGGCCGAAAGCCGACGCCTTGGACCGCGCCACGCACAACAACTCTGAGTCGCTCGCGTTTTGGTTTCCGCATACGTCAACGGTATACCAGCGTGGCAGCCATCCACGCCCTCGCGCCTAGGAGCGAAGCAGAAACAGGCCGACCAGCGCGGGCACGATGCCGAGGATCCGCTGGATGGATGCCGGCTCGTGAAAGAAAAAGATTCCGGCGATGGCCATGATCGCCGCGCCGCCGGCAAGGATCACCGGGACGGAAGATAACGGGCCCCCGCGTTGAAACAGGAGGAAGAATGCAATCGTCCCTGCACCAACACAGACACCGATGAGCGCGGAATACCAGAAGCCTTCGCTGCTGAACTTCTGGCTCCAGCGTCCCGAGAAATAGAGAACGCCGAGATAAAGCAGTATGCTGAGCGCCGCCGTCGCCTCGACGACAAAGCCGCCGAGGCCGTCGTCGATGTGGTCGGAGGCCATGCGGGTGAAAATCTGATGGTCGCCGTAAAGCACGGCGGCGACGACTGCATACCAGAACCAGGGAGCCATGACGTGTTAGCGAGTCTCGGTTCAGCCGCGGTCCGGCGCCATCAGGATGTGATCGCGCTGATTTCGGTGCAGCGGAGCGACTTTATCGCGCATTCTTTTCCGTCAGTCGCTTCTGCGGCCTTACCGCAGGAAGGACACTCCAAGGTCGCCACCGGAATGCCGGATAACGCTCCATCCCAGTACTTGGGCCGCCCGCGATAGCCGCAGTGCGGACACTTTACCATCGCGTCAATCTTTTCGATTTCGAGCTTTGAACCTTCGAGAGGAGTTTCCGTTGTGATCGCCTCATAACAAAAGCGGAGTTGCTCGTGCTCGATGTGGCTGAGTTCGCCGACAGCTAAGCGAACTTCCACGATCTTCTTGTCTGCGTTCTTCTCCGCGAAATCGAGGAGCTTCTCGAGCAGGCCCGATGCAATCGAGAGCTCATGCATCGTCGCGCCTCCATCACACCGCGAGCAGCGCCTTTTCAAATTCATCGAGGCCGGCGCCGGTCTTGGTGCTGGTCGGGATGACCTTGATGTCGGGTTTGAGCTTGTGCACGTCGTTGACCAGTTCCTCCACACTGACCTCCATCGCCTGCGCGAGATCGATCTTGTTGATGACCACGATCTCGGCGCCGAGAAACATGTGCGGATGTTTTCGCACCATCCAGGGCCCTTCGGTTACGCTGACGACAACAACGCGCGCTTTTGAACCAAGCGGAAACTCTGCCGGACAGATCAGGTTCCCGATGTTCTCGATAAAGATCAGCTTTAGCTTTTGGAGCTCGATCTGTTTCAAACCTTTGCCAACAAGGTTCGCGTCGAGATGGCAGCCGTTGATCGTCGCGATTTGCACGACGGGGACGTTCATTTTCTCGATCGCGTCGGCGTCCCCACTTGTCGTCGCGTCGCCGTTGAAAACCGCAACCCCGATCCGGTCCTTCAAGCGTTCGACAAGTTTTGTGATCAGCGTCGTCTTGCCGGAACCGATCGCGCCCATGAAATCGATCGCGGTGGTGCCGTGCTTGTCGAGTAAGGCGCGATTCTCGACCGACAGTTTCTGGTTTGCTTCGAGCAAGCTGTGCTCAAGTTCGATATCGTAGATTTCGTCTGGTT
>JALYZW010000105.1 GCA_030945725.1 Verrucomicrobiota bacterium
GTTTCGTGTAGGTCAGTCCGAGGTCGACGTATTTGTCGTAATGACCATCACTGATGTCCTTCAGGAATCGATGCACCACAGGCGTCGGGATCATGTAGGCCACGCCTTGCGCGACGTCACCGCTGTAGCCTTGAAAGGCGACGCCGACGACTTTGCCATTCTGCATCACGGGCCCGCCGCTATTGCCCGGATTAATCTGCGCGCTGATCTGAATCGCGAGATGCTGGTCGATCGACGAATGCGTGTAGGTCTGAAAATCAATGCGCGAAACGATGCCGGTCGTGACGGACATGCGTTCACCGCCGATCGGGTAGCCATACGCGGAAACGGTCGACTCGAGCTCAGGAATGCCGCCGAGCGTGAGCGGCTTCATGTTCTTGAAAAACTCCGGAGCGGCCACGTTGACGATGGCAAGGTCGCAATCATGCGCCACGAACTGCACCGTGGCCGGATATTTCTTCGGGTCGCCTTCACGCTCCGCGGTGAGGTAACGCGCGTTGCTGACCACGTGCGCGTTCGTGATAATGCGGTTCCCTTCCACGATGAAACCGGCGCCGATTCCGCGCTGAATTCCGCCGGAATTCCAGGGCGCCTTGTAGTCCGGTTCCACTTCCGTCGCGGTAATGCGGACCAGGCTGTTCTGAATTTTCCCGTTCGGTTTCGCAGGCATGACCGGAACCGGAACCGTGATCTGACGCGGCGTGGCAGTCGAGGGCGCGGAGCCCTGCGGACCTGGCGGCATGTCTTGCTGCGCGAGGGCCGAGCAAGCGAAGGCGAGACCGCAAAAAGACAAACAGAGGCGCTTCATCAGAAAAGTCCGAGAAGCTCCGATAGATGATTCAGAAATCAAATACCCGCGCGGTCGAGCAACGATCGGAGGACAGTCTCCGCTTCGAAAAATTCGCGCGCTACGGCGCGTGCCGCCTTCGAGTGAAAACCGTAGTCGGCGTTGATCTCTTTCACGGCCTCGGCGATCTGGCCTAACGAGCGGAAGGCGAACAGGCCGCCCTGGTTTCCATAGTGCTTGGTGAAGCCTGTTTCCTGGATAATCACCGGCCGTCCCGCCGCGAGATAACATCCGCTGCGGTCGCTAAACCAGCCGGTGTTCAACCGGACGTATTGGTCCTTCGCGACGGTGAATTCGCCTTTCGCCCGTCGGATGTAATCGCGGTAGAGCCAGTGATCGACGCTGAGATCGTGCGGCGCGCGGAAGCGCCAGCCATGGCGCGAGAATTTGGCCCGCGTCCGCTCGTCTGCGATGTCGGTCGCGAGCTCGAACGTTTCGCCCGCGCGCTCGGGTGCCGCGACGAAGCGGATGAACTCGCGTGACTTGCTCCAGAGATATTTCTTGCCGCGCCATTCGATATCTTTCAGGCCACTTGTCGACCAATTCGCGACCGAGGTGAAGACGGCTGCGGAGGCCGGCGCGCGCTGCGTTTTCCAAAGATCAGTGACGATCGGCTGCCGCGTCGGCAACCAGCGCAATCCATGGGTCGGCACTGGGAAATCGTGCGTGCCGACGTTCTCGCCAAAGGTAAAAAGTGCGTGATGCCGGCCGAGATAATCAAGCGTGCTGCGTTTGCCTTTATCGACCTTGATCTGCTCCACGCCCGGATCGCTTTCGATATAGAGAATCCGTTCGTTCGCGAGCAGATCGTCGTTGAATTCCTGGGTGCCGCAGACATTCAAGATCGCGTCGGCATCGCGATAAAGCTGTTGAATTGTCCGCAACGAAAGTCCCGCCGTCGGATTCCCGGAGAGGTAGCGCGCGCAGAAACTCCAGCGCTCTTTGAACTCGAATTCGTCCGCCAAACGTCCGAGGAGATTTCCGGCGTAATCGAATTCGTTGTTTACCTCGAAGGTCTCCGGGTTGTAGGGCAGTCGCGCCGAATCCTCGATGTAGTAAACGTCGTGCCCGAGCCGCTGCAGCCCGACGATGTAATGGATGTGCTGCCAGATCACGCCCGCGATCGGGCACGATCCCATGAAGCCCATGACGACGATTTTCTTGCGCTTCATATCCGCGGGCACGGGCCCGTTATTCCGCTCGGAGTTCTTTCGTAATGGCGGCCGGATTGCCGGCTACGACAACGTTCGCCGGCACGGGCTTCGTGACTACGGAGCCGGCCGCGACGACGGAATTTTCGCCGATCGTGACTCCTTTCAAAATGGTCGCGTTCATGCCGATCCAAACGTTGTCGGAGATGATGACGGGCGCGGTGCGCAACTTCGGGCGCGACGGACGGCCTTCGAAAAACGGCGCGAGTGCGTGCGCATCGATTCGGCGCTGCGCGGGCTCCAGCGGATGGAAATCGGAATCCGCGATGCCGACGTTCCACGAGATGAGGCAATGCGAACCGATCTCGATCCATTCTTCAGCCATGACGAGCGCGCCGTTTAACAGGGTAAAATCGCCGATCTGGCAGCGGCCTTCCACGCCGACCGCAAACGAACAGCCGGCATATAAAGAAACATGATCGCCAATTTTGACCGCGTCCGGTTGGCGGCTCTTGAGGTGGCGAAAGATCTGCGCGCTCTCGCAATAAAACCCGGCGCCAAAATGCACGTTCGGCGGAATTGGCTGCGGCCACCAATCGCTTTCCACTCGCCGTTCGCTATTTACGTTGCTCATCTTATTTCGCGGTCGGTTCCGGATAATTTCCTGAAGCGTAGAGCTTCGCGTAAACACCACCCCGCGCGACCAATTCCGCACCAGTTCCGTGCTCCGCGATGCGCCCGTGTTCCATCACCACGATGCGGTCGACGCGATGAATCGTGGCCAGCCGGTGCGTAACGATCAAGGTGGTGCGCCCACGGATGAGTTCGCGAATTGTTTCCATGATCGCGGCTTCCGTCGTCGGATCCAGGGCCGAAGTTGGCTCGTCGAGTAACAGAATCGGCGCGTTTTTCAAAAAGGCACGTGCGATGCCGATGCGTTGGCGCTGGCCGACACTGAGATGTCCGCCGCGTTCGCCGACGGGACTGTCGTAGCCATTCGGCAGACGGCGGATGAATTCATCCGCTTGCGCGCGCTCTGCCGCGGCGCGGATCTCGCCCTCCGTCGCGTCGGGCCGGCCATAGGCGATGTTCTCGCGAATCGTCGTGGAGAAAAGGAGCGTGTCCTGGAGAACGATCGCGATGTGGGAGCGCAAAGATTTTTTCGTGATCGAGCAGAGGTCGTGGCCGTCGAGTGTGACTCGGCCCACGGTCGGGTCGTAAAAGCGCGAGACGAGGCTCAATAAGGTACTTTTGCCGGCCCCGGTCCCCCCGACAACGGCGACGATCTGGTTCGGCGCGATCGCGAGGTCGATGTCGTGCAAGACCGGCTGCTTCACATAACTGAAAGAGACATTCTCGAAGCCGATCGCACCCGACGTTGTCGTGATCGCCTCGGCATCCGGCGCGTCGGCCACGTCGTCCTCGCGATCGAGCACCTCGAAACAGCGACGGGCACCGGCCGTCGCGCCTTCCATGGCCCACGCCGTGTAAGTGAGCGCTTCGAGCGGCTGATACAGCATCAGCAGATAAGCGCTGAAGACGAGCAACGAGCCGAGGGTAAGAGTGCCAGCGAGGACGTGCCGCGTCCCGAGATAATACATCGCGGCCGTCCCGATCACCATCAGAGTGCTAATGACGAGTGCGCTGTTCACGTTCGTCAGAGTGAGCCGCAAATTCGCGTGGAGACTTTGCTGCGCCTGCTCGCGAAATTGCGAGACTTCCCATTCCTCGCGGCCGAAGGCATGGACCATCCGGATTGAGCTCAGGCCTTCCTGCGCTTGCGCGAGCACGGCGCTTTCCCGCTCCTGGATCGTGGTTGATTCCGTGCGGATCCGCCGCGCGAAGGCGAAGATCGCGCCGACGATGGCCGGCACGACGGCGAGCGCGAGAAGGGTCAGCTGCCAGTCGATCCCGATCATCACGCAAAACGTGCCCAGCAAAGTGATGACCGAGCCGAAGACGTTGGTGAATCCTTTGTTGTAGATCGTCTGGATCGATTGCGAATCGTAGGCGACGCGGAAACTGGAATCACTCGAGCGCCGCGCGTCGTGATATTTAAGCGAGAGGCGCTGTAGATGCGCGTAAAGCTCGGTCCGCAATTTGAGCAGCGCCTGCAGCCCGGCCTTCACAAAAAGGTAATTGCTCGCGAGATTGATCACGCCCCACGCGAGTTGGATTGCGACCAGAGCGGCGCAGAGGAGGGGGAGCGCGTAAGGCAAGGTCGCCCAACCGCGCTGCGATCTATGCTGCAGGATGTCGTCGACGATGATCTTAAACGGCCACGGCTTCAGCAGGTTCAGCCCGATGCCAAACAGCGTCAGGACCAGCCCGGTAATCGTCGGCGCCGCGAACGAGCGATAGTAACGGAAAACGCGGCGGTAGATCGGCATCGTGAATTTCGGATTGCGGATGGCGGAATTCGGATTGAACTAGACGCGCCCGTCGCTGCGAACGCAGCATAAATCCGAAAATCGAAATCTGAAATCGTCATGCACCATCTTCTCGAAATCTGGTTCGGCTGGGTCCTGAACGGCGGTTATCTCGGGATCGCGGTGTTGATGGCGATGGAGAGTTCGATCTTTCCTGTCCCGAGCGAGATCGTGATTCCGCCGGCCGCGTTTTTGGCCGCGCAAGGGCATTTGAGCTTCGCCGGAGTGATCGCCGCCGGCACCACCGGTTCATATTTAGGCGCGACGATCACCTATTGGATCGCGCGGAGTGTCGGACGGCCGCTGGTGGAGCGCTACGGCCGATATTTCTTTGTCGGGCCGGATAAGTTGGTCCGGTCGGAGAAATGGCTTGAGCGGTATGAATCTGGGGGTGTGTTCTTTGCGCGCCTTCTTCCAGTGATTCGACATTTAATATCCATCCCCGCCGGCGTGGTGAAAATGAACTTCACGGCCTTCAGCGCGGTCACGATCGTCGGGTCCGCAATCTGGTGCGCCATCCTGGCCTATCTGGGCGACCGCGCCTACCGCGTCCAGCCGGATTTGCTCTCGAATCCCGAAGCGATGATGCAACTGATAAAGTCGCAGTCGACCTGGATCGTTTTGATCGTGGCCGGGCTCGCCGTTCTCTACCTTCTGGTGATGCGGCTGACAGCTCACAAAGAACGCTAGCACGAACCGCGTCTGTGCTGGGTAAGATCTGACTGCCTATTGCGGTCGCGGCCTGCGGTCCATGGCGACGTTTAACTGAGCCGCCCACATGATTGAACGCCGGCCTCATTTTGGCATCTAAGCTGCTAGAAAGAGAGCCCTCAACCCTATGAAAAAGAACCAACAAATTCTAAAAGACTCTTCTAAGATCTCGCTCGGCGACCTGATTCTCGCCGTCAGCTCCTGCACCAAGAACACCAAGGAAACGGTCGCAGCGGTAGCGGACCTTTTCGGCAGCGGTCAGGTTCGCGTGGAGAGCAACGGCCGGTTTGCCCGCGCTCGCGTTTGGTAAGCGGCTCGATCTTTTTTCTTTCCAAAGCGTCGCTGCAGCGGTTTGTCCCGTAGCAGCGGCGCTTTTTGTTTCCGCACAAAACGCTTTCCGGCTTTCCGCGCCGCTTTTATGTTGCGCCAGTGATTGACCGGTACTCTCGCCCGCAGATGCGCGCTCTGTGGTCGGACGATCGCAAATTTCAGATCTGGCTCGAGATCGAGACGCTCGCGTGCGAGGCGATGGCCGAGCGCGGCGAAATCCCGCTCGAAGACGCGCAGGCGATCCGGGCCAAGGCGACGTTCTCGATTCCTGAAATCGCGGAAATCGAGCGACGAACGAATCACGACGTCATCGCATTTCTAGAGAATGTGGCGGCCTCCGTGGGCCCCGCGGCCCGCTGGATGCACCAGGGTTTGACGTCATCCGACGTTCTCGACACGACTCTTGCTGTTCAGCTGACGGAAGCCGCAGACATCTTCGCCGAAGACCTCAAACTTTTGCGGGAGACCGTCGCGGAGCAGGCGCAGCGATACAAACTCACGCCGATGATCGGCCGCAGCCACGGGATCCACGCGGAGCCGATCACGTTCGGACTGAAGCTCGCGCTGATGTTCGATGAATTCGGGCGCGCGGAAGAGCGTCTCGCGCAAACGAGGGAGCGAATTCGCGTCGGGAAGCTGAGCGGCGCGGTCGGGACGCATGCGCACCTCGACCCCGCGATCGAGCGCGCGGTGTGCGAGAAGCTGGGGCTCAAGCCGGCGAGCATTTCCACCCAGATTATCCAGCGCGATCGGCACGCCGAATTTCTGACCACGCTCGCGTTGATCGCCTCCAGTATCGATCGATGGGCGACCGAATTTCGGCACCTCCAGCGAACGGAAGTCCTGGAAGTCGAAGAATTTTTTAGCGAAGGCCAAAAAGGTAGCTCTGCCATGCCGCACAAGCGGAACCCGATCACGGGTGAGCGGTTGAGCGGGTTGGCGCGCGTGATTCGCGGCCACTCCGTCACTGCGCTCGAGAACGTCGCGTTGTGGCATGAACGCGACATCAGCCATTCCAGCGCGGAACGGATCATCCTGCCGGATTCGTGCACGTTGCTCGATTACATGCTGGTGAAACTGCGCGAGCTGGTCGCCGGCCTGCAGGTTTATCCCGAGCGGATGAGGGAGAACCTGGAGCTGACGAAGGGGCTGTATTTCAGTCAATCGATCCTGCTCGCCTTAACGCGGGCCGGTGCGGAGCGAAAGGCGGCCTACGAAGCGGTGCAACGCGCGGCGATGAAGACATGGAAAGGCGACCGGCCTTTCCCGGTCAATGCAAAAGCGGAATCCGAGATCACGAAGCGTTTGAGCGAGCCGGAGATCGACGAGCTGTGCTCGCTCGCAGTGCATTTTCGTCACGTGGACGCGACGTTCCGCGCCGTCGGTTTGGAATAACTGCGACCGCGGCGGGGCGCCTATCCGTATTGCGTGTGTGAGTACACCGATCCTCTACGTCAAAACCGGCTGCCCTTATTGCAAAGCAGCGATGGAATACCTCGATGAGCACAAGGTCGCCTATGAAAAGGTGGACGTGCGCGGGAACGGAAAAATGATGCAGAAATTGCACGATCTGTCCGGTCAGGACAAGACGCCGACCTTGGATTGGGACGGCGACGTCCTCGCGGATTTCGGGACGGACGAGCTGGAAGAATTTTTGCGCGACCGCGCGCCCGCGTCCTAGAGCCGACGGGCGACCGTTTACGACAACGGCGTCATCTCGATTTCGGCGAGACGACCGGCCGCATCCAAACGCAACGCGGCAGTTTCGAATATCGCGCCATCCCGTCCCGCGAGCGAGCCATCGAAGGTGAGGCGAACGCGGCGGCTGATCGATTTCAGGGCCAGCCGTGCGACGGCAAAAGTGGGCGACAATTCCACCGCTGCGATTTGAAATGCGCTCAGCAACTGAATGTTCATCGAAGAGGTCGCGTTCGACCTCAACTCGACTGCCGCTCCGCCGATCGCCATGGAGTCCACCGTCAGTTCCCTTTCGCCGACGGGCATGAAATCGAGCGCCTGATGCGTCGGAACAAGCCGGACAGATTCGATCTGGCCCTCGCGATTTAATTCCACAAAGTCGAGATCGAAGCCGGTCTGCAGGATCGTGGGCAGCGGCGCGCTTTCGGGCGGAAGATTGAGCGACACGGTCCAAGTGGTGGGGCGTGCGCGGATCCGCTCGATGCCGAACGATGGCGTCAATTGCATGGCCGCGGTTCGCAACGAAAATCCGACGAGCACGGTTTTCGGTCTTGGTAATGTCACCGCG
>JALYZW010000108.1 GCA_030945725.1 Verrucomicrobiota bacterium
ATCCAGGGCCTTCCGTTTTTCCAGCCGGCCTACAACAGCAAGAACAGGATTCGCGTTTTAGGATACGAAGGTGCGAGGGCCGGTCTCGGCGCCGTGCTGTCGGGGCAAATGGAGACGCCGTTTTTTCCGATCAATCTGCGCGATGTGCCCGGCAACATCGCGATCGAAGATTTGAAGGACATGGAATTTCAAATCGGCAAGGTCCGGGTGCAGGCGAAATTCCTGAATCATCCGGGCATTTGCGCCGGGTACCGTTTATTCACGAGCACCGGGTCGCTCGCCTTCCTGCCGGACAACGAACCGTACGAGCTTGTCCCGACGAAGCTCCAGGATCGTCCCGACGTCAGCCCGGAAGAGGCGCGCGCCTATGCCCGCTCGGAGCGCGCGAAGCTCGTCGATTTTCTAGCTGAATGCGATTTGCTCCTGATCGACACTCAATATACCGACGAAGAATACGCGGCGCATGTGGGATGGGGGCACGGATCGATCAGCAGCGTCGTCTCGCTCGCGCTCGATGCGAAGGTCGGCCGGCTCATGCTGTTCCACCACGATCCAAATCACGACGATGTGATGGTCGACGAGATGGTCGACCGCGCGCGACATCTGGTTTTGGAAAGCGGAAAACGTCTTGAAGTAGAGGCGGCGCGTGAGGGGTCGGAAGTCTGGCTGGACGGGAGCTAGGTTGTGTCTGTGCGCCCCGGACGTTTGGCGCCCGACTTGCGAATGCAGGCGATCGGGCGTTACGTCTTGGCCCGACAGCTTTTGCCTCGTGGTGTAACGGTAGCACGAGAGATTCTGGATCTCTTTGTCAAGGTTCGAATCCTTGCGAGGCAGCACTCTTCGGCATCCCTCGCCCATGCGGCTTGAGTGCTCAGTGGCCTTCTAGCCGGCGGTGTCTACTTTTTGTCTCCTCCCACCACAATGGCGCCAGCAACACGCCATCGGCAGTGACGATTGGTGGGCCGCGACGATAATCAGGCGATACCCTGCCTCGCAACGGAACAAAATAATCAGGATAACCGAGGCGCTCCGGTGCAAGATCGGCCCGTGCATACGCCATCATCGACCAGTCGATCAGCGAAACGGTCGCGACCGCTGCGCCGGAAATCAAGGCAGCCCCACCTCGCGCCTCAAGTGCCAGGAAACAGAGCGTTACTAATGGCAACGGGATGAAAAGTAAGTAACGGTAAGTCGCGACCGTTGATATCCCGATGAAAAATAGGATCGCCCGCGTGGCAGTTTGCAGAGGCCCGCACCAGCAAACGATAGCGACCGCTAAAATCAGGACGGCCCCGGCGATCGGCGCTCCATGGAAACGATCCGGCATTAATAGCGCTCCAATCCCATGAGTGAGCTGGAGCGCGTAAGCGAATGCCGATTCCCGGCCTGCGCCCAAGCCTATTACATGGCTGCCTTCTTGATCGAGTGCCGTGCGGACAATCCGCCAGACAGCCGCTGGCACAGCGCTAGCGCGAATGCCAACGCAAACTTGAGTCCGAAGGGGCCACTGCGACAGAATAAAATCGTGGCACTGCTGGCCGCGATGAAGGCGATGGAATTATTGTGCGTGAGGACAAGCGCTACCCCGGCCGTGATCGCTGCGCCTGCCCAATTGCCTAAACACGCCGAGGGAGGAGCGCGACAGGTTTCCAGGTAGCCAATAGCAACCATGGCAGCAAGGCGTACTTCAGATTGTCCGCCAGTGGGTACTGCTTGTTGTAGGCGAGAAAAAACGCCGAGTAGACAGCGGCCGCAATCAACCAGCCCCTTCGTCGTGAGTGGTCTTCGTCACGCACGATTGCGCCGAGGACGTACGTCCACGATCCGGCGCCGATGGCCGCGAGCAGTGCGTTTCCAACGACTAGCGCCCAAACCGTCGGACCGCACCAGACGGTAAAAACCCACCAGGTAGAGCGAGTACAAGGGCGGCCAGGCGATGATCGGATGCCCTGAGAAATAAACATACCCACGACCGGCGACAATCGAGACAGCCCCCTGCCAATAAGCCCACCCATCCGGCGAGATGCTGGTCCCCTTTCCGTGCCAACTCAACGTAATCATCGCGCACAGAGCCGCCGCCAAGCATGCCACCATCCACACGCTTGGCTGCCTCGAGCCTGTCTCGCGCTGATCAAGTCGTCGCATCCGTCTTACTTCTGAGAAAGAGGCGCCATGGGTGAAATCAGTCTGTCGGAACGGGCGTTATTCGGCGAGCCGATACCTACGTTTCATCGGCGGAAAGCCGCCCCGGCGCCAGTCGGCGGACACGGAAAAAACTCCGGAGTAAAGCGGCGCATTTATCCTTCAACACGCCGCTGAGGATTTCGCAGCGGTGATTCAAGGTCGGTGACTGCAGGAGATTCATCGCCCCACCGGCCGCGCCGCTTCGCTCGTCTGCACATCCGAAAATGACGCGACGCATCCGGACGTGGACGAGCGCGCCGGCGCACATCGCGCACGGCTCTTTCGTTACGTAAAGGTCGCAGTCGTTTAGCCGCCAGTCGCCGATCGCCGCTTCCGCCTGGGTGATGGCGATCATTTCCGCGTGCGCGGTCGCGTCCTTCAGCAGTTCCACTTGATTGGAAGCGCGCGCGATAATTCTCCCTTCGCGCACGATAACCGCTCCGACCGGGACTTCGTCCGCCCGAAAAGCCTTCTCGGCGAGTCGCAGAGCCTCGGCCATGAAATGCTCGTCTCCATTGATCGTCATCAGTTCACCGGACTGTTTCATATCTTGGCCTAACGAGTGGTCGCGGCGATCGATACATCCATCGCCCCGACATTCGCCGAAACCAATGATATGAAAACGTTTTTTGCTCTTTCGTTGTTTTGTCTGCTCGCCGTCACGCCCGTCCGGGCCGCGACCGAACAGGAAATCGTCGATCAATCCGCGGCGATCATGCGCCAGTTCCGCACCATGCCGGAGCATGGAATTCCGGCCGGCGTCCTGCGCCACGCGCGCGGCCTCGCCATTATCCGCGTCTTGAAAGTCGGCTTCGGCGTTAGTGGCAAAGGCGGCGAAGGGGTCGTCGTCGCACGCACCGGGCACGGTTGGTCCGGGCCGTCGTTTATTGGCACGGGAGGCGCGGGCTGGGGCGCGCAGATCGGCGCTCAACTGACCGATTTTGTTTTTGTCCTTAACACTAACGACGCCGTGCGCGCATTTGCGAAGGACGGCAACGTCAACGTCGGGGCTGATGTTAGCGCGGCCGCGGGCCCTGTCGGCCGTGATCTTCAGGCCGGCGTCACTCCGACTGCGGCGATCTATACTTACAGCCGGAGCAAAGGGCTCTTCGCTGGAGCCTCGCTCGAAGGCGCGATTGTGGTTACGCAGAAGGACTCGAACGCACGCTACTATCGGCATCCCGTCTCTGCCGGCGCGATTCTGAGCGGCCGCGTCGCCGCGCCCGCAGGAGCTGCGCGGTTGCGAAGCGCGCTGTAGTCACCGCGAGGCGCGGGACAATTTGCTTTACAATCCAGCCGCACGTTCGCCACGGTTAATCACGTGCGGGTGATCTTTCTCACAATGTGTCTCCTCGCGAGCGCGTCTCTCACCCGCGGACAGGAGCAGGAAAATAAGCTCATCGATCGGCTTCTGAAGCCGAATATGACGCTTGCGAACAGCGCTCAAACAAAGCGCTTCGGCGTTGCCCGGGAGCCGACGACCAAAAGGGCGTCGGTCCGACCGTTCGTGATTCGGCAGACGCAGCAATTCTCCCAGCCCGCGCCCGCGCGAGAGTTTCCCACCGGTCAGTTCGAGGCGCGGCAGTTCCGCGCGACCGACGCTTCTGCGCACGTCTCGTCGCATTCGAGTTACGCCAGGAACCTTGGCGGATTCACGACCGTCTCCGCGCCGCTGCGGTCCGCCGCCGACGATAGCGATCGACGAGCCGGAACACACGAGTTCGCGCCAAATCGTCCGTTCCTCGGGCATGGAAAAAGCCAGAAATCGCTGAGCGCACAAAATGCGCCGATGACGATCGAGCAGGTGCGCGAGCTTCTGAATAGAAATAAGTAGCGCCGGGGCCAACTGCACCTTCGCTGGACGGCCATGGGACCTGAGGACGCTTTTCAGACGCTGCGACAAGGCGCGGCGCAAATCATCAGTGAAGCGGAGCTCCGCCACAAGCTCGCGCTCGGCCGACCTCTGCGGGTGAAGCTTGGCGTTGATCCGACAACTTCGGACCTCCATCTCGGCCACACCCTCGCGTTGCGAAAACTGCGGCAATTCCAAGACCTGGGGCACGAAGCGATCCTCATTATCGGCGATTTTACGGCGATGATCGGCGATCCGAGCGGACGATCGGCGACGCGTCCGCAGCTCACCCACGATGAAGTGATGGCGCATGCGGAAACGTATCGCGAACAGGCTTTCAAGATCCTCGACCCCGCCCGGACCACGACGGTCTGCAACGGAGAGTGGTTTGCCCGGATGCCGTTCGAGGAGGTGATTCGATTGAACAGCCGCGTGACTTTGCAGCAGATGCTGCAGCGCGAGGATTTTCGCGCCCGGATCGACCAGCAGCAGCCGATCCGCGCGCACGAAATTCAATACCCGATCATGCAGGGCTGGGATTCCGTCATGGTTCGCGCGGATGTCGAGCTCGGTGGCACCGATCAGTTATTCAATATTCTGGTCGGGCGCGATCTTCAAAACGAAGAAGGCCAGCCGCAGCAGGTCGTCCTGTTGCTGCCGATTTTGGAAGGCGTCGACGGGGTCAAAAAAATGAGCAAGAGCCTCGGCAATTACATCGGCATCCAGGAGCCGCCGGGCGAGATCTTCGGCAAAGTGATGAGCATTTCAGATTCGTTGATGGCGCGGTATTATCTGCTCCTTCTCGGGCGGCCGTTGCCGGAAGACGTCCATCCGCTCGAGGCGAAAAAGCAGCTCGCGGCCGAGATTGTGCGGACATACCACTCCGCCGCGGCCGCGCAACAGACGCTGGAGGAATGGAACACACGTTTCACCGACAAGCGGCTGGGGGATGCCGAGCTGCCAACCGTTTCGGCGCGCACCGCAGATGTGCTTTCCGTGGTCGTCGCAGCCTACGCGGACGGCTTCCAGTTGAACAAATCCCGCGCCGAAGCTCGACGGCTCGTAGAGCAAGGAAGCGTCCAGCTTAACGGAGAAAAACTCCGCGATCCGAAGCACATCCTTGTTCTCGAAGGGGACGAAGTCCTAAGGCTCGACAAGACTCGAGCGGTCCGCATCCGCAACGCCGGGTAAAAATGAAAAGAGCACGAAGGCAACTGCCCTCGTGCTCCGTTCAAACCTAACTACCTAAAATTACGCGGTTGCCGTTTCGAACATCGGCATCATCGGTGCGGTCTCGGCAATCGGGACGGCGATGCCCTCGAAATGGGCGCGGACGCTGCGCAGCTCCGAGGTGAGAAATTTGTCGACGAACCCAAACTTGCGGTCGAGCCACGCGAACACCTTGTTCTTGATTTCGTAGTGCACTGCGAGGGTGACTTCAGTGCAGTTCGGCCGGATCGCGGAAAACTCGACCAACCCCAACAAGCTGATGTTCCCGCCGGACGACTCGAACGCGTACTGATCCGGCGAGTCGCTATCGACTGCGAGCAAAACCGTATGCGCCTTTAAACCAAGGGGGCCCCGGAAACTGAAATCTACGGTTTTCGACGACGTGACCGTGGCGTTCGTGACCATCACGAATTGCCGCCGGTAGGATTGGATACTGCCGAGGCGTGATTTGCACTCGTCGAGCGAGTGATTCATGTGGAGCGTTTTTTGTAGCAACATAGGTGTTTGGGTTGTGCCACAAAAGGGAGCAACGGACGTACCATCAGCCGCTTACGAGGGGCGCAGCGAACTGGGCGCGCAAAAAGTGTCAAAATATTGACACATGTGTCAGCCATCTACGTACTCGCGGCGACGTCAGAATCGCATCGGCTTCGCCGGTTGGACCCGTTTCACGCGAAATTTGAAAAGACTGTCGGCTAGGTAACGCGATTCTCGGGAAACCGCCCAGGTTTTCAGGCGGCTCGCGCACGAGTCATTTTGATCACGTCGACCATCGATTCAAAAATAACGGCGCCATCGCCGCTGCCGAGCCGCTCGTCGCACGCACGATCCGGATGCGGCATGAGACCAAAAACATTTCGCTCTGCGTTAGAGATGCCGGCGATGTTCTCGCGCGATCCGTTCGGATTCGCTGCAGCCGTCGCCTCGCCCGTTTCGTCGACGTACCGAAGCATCACCTGCCGATTCGCGTTTAGTCGGCGCAGCGTTTCGTCGTCCGCGAAAAAGCTGCCCTCCCCATGAGCGATCGGAAGACGCAGCAACGCGCCCTCCGCGCAACCGTGCAGGAAAGGCGAGTCGGGAACTTCGACCCGCGTCGTGACGATGTCGCAGATGAAACGTTGCGCGCGGTTCCGGACGAGCGCGCCCGGCAGAAGTGCTGCCTCACATAGAATCTGGAAGCCGTTGCAGATTCCGATGACGAGCTTGCCCGCCTGCGCGTCCGCGATCACGGCCGGCATGATCGGAGAGAACCGGGCGATCGCGCCGCAGCGCAAATAGTCGCCATAAGAAAAACCGCCCGGTAAGACGATCGCGTCAAAGCCAGCCAGCGAGTTCTCCTGATGCCACACGTACTCCGCTTCGAGACCGTGAATGCCATCGAGCGCGGCGAGGCAATCCTGGTCGCAGTTCGAACCGGGGAACTGAACGACGGCGAACTTCATCCTATCGGCGCAAAGTTTTGAGCCGCTCTTCTTCGTGGTAATCGTTCACCACCAGGCACGCGTGAATCACTCCCGGGATCCAGCCGAGCAGCGTCAGCAATAGACTGAGGAAGAAACTTCCCATCCGTCCCGTCAACAGCACGGCTACTGGCGGCAGGACAATGCAGAAAAAATATCGAAGTGCCTTCATGTTTGATTCGCTTTTCCGCTCTCCCCCTCAATCCGATAATCTTCGATCACCGGGTTCGACAATAAATCGCGGCAAAGCTGATGCAGTTGCGGAGCCATCTGTCGCTTGTCGCCATCGACTTCGATCTCCATGTATTTCCCGATCCGCACGCTCCGCACTTCGGGCATGCCGAGATGTTGCATCGCGTCGCGGACCGCCGCGCCCTGCGGATCCAAGACCGCAGCCTTCGGCGTGATGATGACGTTTACTTTCATATGCGCAATTTACGAGGCGTGGTCCTCGCAACAAGTCGCAAACGCTTTCACCCTTCCCGCACCACTTCCTTCGCCTTCTTATCGTCGCGCATTCCGAGAAAGACAGGCTGCCGGAGTTTCTTGTCGCGGGTCCACTCCGCAAATTTCAACTGACATACAAAAACTGGATTGATCCAGTGACATCGCCGCATCATCGCCGGGGTGATCCCCTGCACCCACTGTCCACCCTGTTTGGAAGGGAGATCAGCAAACGGGCAGTCGTCCCGGGCTTCCCGGGCGAATTTCCGGTGCAGCTCCCCGAGCAGCCTCGTGTTGAAACCAGTCCCGACTTTCCCAGCGAAAATCAGCCGCTTCCCTACGTAGTATCCGACCAGGAGCGCTCCGAAATTTTTCCGCGAGCCGGCGGGAGGCGTATACCCGCCGATCACAAACTCCTGTTCGTTCAACACCTTCAGTTTGATCCATGCGCCGGTTCGTAAGCCGGCCTCGTAGTGAGAACCGCGTTGCTTGCCGATGATCCCTTCGAGTCCGCGACGCTTCACCTCTGCAAGGAGAACGCCGACGTCCGCCCCAAGTTCGCTTGAGATTCGGACCGGATCGATCGCCGCCACACAGATCCGTTCGAGCAGCGCCTTCCGCCGTTCGAGCGGCCAGGCCTGCAGCGTCTTGCCCTGCGCCTGAAGCAAATCGAAGACGTAGTAATACACGTGCGCCTTCGGTCCGCCCGCCTTGTCTCCTTGCAGTAATTGGAAGGACGAACGCCCTTCGGGATCGAGCGCTACGACCTCGCCATCGATCACGCAATCACGCACCGGCAGCGCTGTCACCGCCTCGACAATTTCGGGAAATCGTCCGCTGAGTTCGTTCTCGTATCGCGACAGCACGCGGACCTTTGCCCCGTTCTTCAACGCGAGCAGCCGGATACCATCGAACTTCAATTCATACATCCACTCGCCATGTCCGGGTGGTTGGTCGAGCAGCTTCGGCTTCATCGGCTCGACAAATTGTGGCTTGCCTGCCGGCAGACGTTTTAGTTCGAGATCCATCGCGCCAGCGTCAGCGGCCGCCGACACTTTTGGCTTGGCGATCTTCTTCGGCTTACTCGCCGCGGCTTTGACCGCTGCGGCCATGCGCGCTTTCACCGGCGATCGCGATTCGTCCCGGTTCGACTGCCACTCCGCATCGCGCTGTGCCGCGATTTGCGCCATCGTGCGATCCGTTTTCGCCGAGACATCGTCTTTTTTCTTCGATAACTCAGGCAGACTTTCGCCCGCCTTTAACAACAGCCACTGCGGTTTGTCACCGACCAGACGGGTCCGGATCAAAGCCCATTCGCCTTTCGCTTTTGTGCCATTGAGCACGAGATGAAGGCGACCTTCGTGCAGAGCTTTCAGCGGCTCCTCGCCGTAGACATGATAATCCCCGCGGTCCCACACCATCACCGTCCCCCCGCCGTACTGTCCCTTTGGGATGATGCCTTCGAAGGTGGCGTATTCGGTGGGGTGATCTTCGACCTCAACCGCGAGATGCTTCTCGCCTTTTGCCCACGGCAATCCCTTCGGCACCGCCCAAGATTTCAGCACCCCGTCCATCTCCAGCCGAAAGTCGTAGTGGAGCCGCGTCGCATCGTGTTTCTGAATCACGAAACGCGAGGCTCCCTTCACGAGCTTCGGCAGAGGCTTGCCTCCCGCCGGTTCAGCGGTGACTCCAAAGTTCCGCTTCCGCTTATATTCCGTCAGCCCCATTCCGCTATTTAACCAAACGCTTCTGCCCGATGCAAAACCGCCACCAACGTCACGCGGACGGTGGTGGCGATAAACATTTTGCGAAACTGGAAGCTAGCGGCGTGAAGTCGATTTCTTTTTCGCTCCACGAGCCGGAGCCTCTTCCTCATCGGCCTCCTGATTTACGCCGCTCTCGGCGATGCCGGTGAGCCGCTGGTCCGCTTCCTCTTCTTCTTTCAAAGTTTGCTCCAGCAACTCGGCTGCCGTTTCCTCGCCGACCTGCGTCGCCCAGGTGCGCAACGTCCCGTAAGTGGCAATCTCGTAGTGCTCCACCTTCTGTGCGCAACCGATGATCGCCGCGTCCATGACCGCGTCTTCCGCATCTTCCTCCATCATTTCGGTTGCTTCCTCGATCAGGCCTTTCATCGCGGCGCACGTTTTCGCTTTCGGCGACTTGCCCAATTCCTGGAAAACGCTCTCCAGTCGCTCGACTTGGTTCCGCGTCACCTCCAGGTGCTCTTGCAAAGCCGTCTTTAATTCAGACGATGTCGCCTTTTTCGCCATCTTCGGCAGCGCGCGCAGCAGCTGTTTCTCCGCGCTGTAGATGTCCTTCAGTTCTTCTTCCAATAATGTGTTCAGTGAATCTAATTTCATAGCGTCCCTCCGTTAAGTTTTTTGGTTCCAGTAATCGACCTCGCGTCCGGCATGACGGCCGTTCGCAGTAAATTACAAACGATTCGCGGACACGCTTTGCGCGTCTGGATTTCGACAAACTGAAACTACGCGGCAGACTCGTTTTCGATCGGCGCGACGGAACCTTCGTTCCCAAGCTGTTCACCGACCGAGTAACGCGTAAAGCGTCGAATCACGATATTCTCGCCCAACTCGGCGATCTTACTCGCGACGAGCTCCTTCACGGTCTGGTCAGGGTTCTTGATGAAGCCCTGTTCGAGCAGACAAACGGTGCTGTAGAACTTATCGAGCTTACCC